>JALOLR010000009.1 GCA_025455885.1 Acidimicrobiales bacterium | reverse complement strand
CGCATCGTCGTCGTCGATCCGCTCACCGGGGAGAAGGTCACCGAGCTCGAGGAGCTGGTCGTCTTCCCGGCCACCCACTACGTCACCGGCGAGGAGCGGCTGGCCAAGGCCGTCGAGCGCATCGAGGCCGAGCTGCAACAGCAGCTGGCGACCTTCGAGAAGGAAGGCAAGCTGCTCGAGGCCCAGCGTCTGCGCATGCGCACCCAGTACGACCTCGAGATGATGGCCGAGGTCGGCTACTGCAACGGCATCGAGAACTACTCGGCCCCGATCGACGGGCGCGGACCCGGTGAGGCCCCCTACACCCTGCTCGACTACTTCCCCGACGACTTCCTGGTCGTGCTCGGCCGACAACCGGCCGCTGCGGTTCGAGGAGTTCACCGAGCGCGTCGGCCAGGTGGTGTTCCTGTCGGCCACCCCCGGCCCCTACGAGCTCCAGCACTCCGCCGAGGTGGTCGAGCAGATCGTCCGCCCCACCGGCCTCATCGACCCCGAGGTCGTGGTCCGGCCCACCAAGGGCCAGATCGACGACCTGATCGAGAACATCAACACCACGGTCACCAAGGGCGACCGGGTGCTGGTGACCACCCTCACCAAGAAGATGGCCGAGGATCTCACCGACTACCTGCTCGAGCTCGGCGTGAGGGTCCGGTACCTCCACAGCGAGGTCGACACCATCGAGCGCATCGAGATCCTGCGCGACCTGCGGCTGGGGGAGTTCGACGTCCTGGTCGGCATCAACCTGCTCCGTGAGGGCCTCGACCTGCCCGAGGTCTCGCTCGTGGCCATCCTCGACGCCGACAAGGAGGGGTTCCTGCGCTCGGAGACGTCGCTGATCCAGACCATCGGGCGGGCGGCCCGCAACGTCGACGGCTCGGTGATCATGTACGCCGACAAGGTCACCGATTCGATGCAGCGGGCCCTGTCGGAGACGAACCGCCGGCGGGGCGTGCAGAAGGCCTACAACGCCGAGCACGGCATCGACCCGCAGACCATCCGCAAGGCCGTCACCGACATCCTCGCCTACCTCCGCCCCAGCGAGAAGGCTCCCGTGCCCGGCAAGGACCAGCGCTCCACCCGCCGTGACCGGCCCCGCACCGACTTCGCCGAGCTCCCGGCCGACGAGCTCGAGCGGCTGGTGCGCACCCTCGAGGAGGAGATGCACGAAGCCTCGGCCGATCTCCGCTTCGAGTACGCCGCCCGGCTGCGCGACGAGATCAAGGACCTGAAGCGGGAGCTCCGCGAGGTCGGCTGACACCGTCGCCGTCCCCGGGCGTCGGGTCGGTCAAGATGGCTCCATGTCGATCGTGGCTCCGCCCCGGGCCCAGGGGGCGTCGCGAGCCACCGCCGACTGGGCGTTCGTCGCCGCGGTCGTGATCGGTGCGGTGTTGCGGTTCTGGGATCTCGGCCATGCCGCCCCGAGCATCGACGAGACCTACACGGCGCTGGCCGCACAGCTCCCGTTGGCCGAGGTGATCGGGCACATCGACGCCACCGACCCGCACGGCCCGCTGCCCTATCTGGTGCTCCAACCCCTCGCCGGACAGACCAGCGAGGTCGGGGTGCTGCGGGCGCTGTCCGCGTTGGCGTCGGCGGCTGCGGTGGCCCTCTTCGCGCTCTGGCAGCGCCACCGCGGGGTCGCCGGGTTGGTGGCGGTGGCGCTGTTCGCCGTCGCTCCCTACCAGCTCGCCTACGGCCGCCAGATCCGGATGTACGGGCTGCTCAGCCTCGGTGGGGTGGCGGCCGCCTACTGCGCCACCCGCTGGCTCCAGGATCCTCGTCGCGGGTGGGCGCTCGGTGCGACGGCCGCGGCGCTCGTCGTGGCGTACTCGCACGCCGTCGGGGTCCTGTTGCTCGCCGCCCTCCTGGCCGTGCCGGTGCTGCGCAGGACGCGGGCGGCGTGGGAGTTCCGGGTCGTGGTCGTGTCCGCCCTCGCGATCTTCGCAGTGTCGTGGGGCGCGCACACCCTCACGTGGAGCGGCCGCGGGGTGGGGTACCCGACGGCGTCGCCGGACTGGGTGGCGGTCGTCGTCAACGAGACCATCGCCGCCGTCCCCGACAACCGGTGGCTGATCGGGGCGCTCGTCGTGGCCGGAGGGGTCCTCCTCGTGCAGGGCGGGACGGAGGAACGGACGGTGTGGCTCGCGCTCTTCGTGCTGCCGATCGTCGCCCTCACCGCGGCCAGCCTCGAGCGGGGTGTGCTCGTCCCCCGTTCGTTGATGCCCTTCGCGTGGGGTGCGCCGCTCGCCCTCGGCGCCGTGGCCGGCTACGCCTTCGCTCGGTCCCGGGTCTGGGGTGGAGTGGTGGTGGCGCTCCTGGCCGTGCTGAGCCTCGGCTCGGTGTCGGCGGCCCTGTTCCGGGACGAGGGGAGCGGCGACGTGATGGCCCGTGCCCAGGAGGTCGTCGGACGCGACGGCGTGGTCGTCGCATCCGACCGTTGGCAGCACCGGAGCCTCGTGGAGTGGTACGGGTTCGCTTCGAGCGGGGTGCCGGTCGGGGTCGATGACGGGGCCGTGCCCGGCGGGACCGTCCTGTGGGATGCCCGCAGCGCTCCCCCTGATCGGTTCTGGCTGTTCGGCGAGGAGGGGGTCGACGCGCCCGAGCTGGAGCCGTGCGGACCGGTTCGGGAGATCGGCGTCGGCTTCACCGTGCAGTGCGTCGAGATCGGCACCGTCGGGTCCGGGGATGCCTCGTGAACACCCTCGTCCCGGAGGCGGAGCGGCCCGGCGGTGGACGCCCGTCGGCGATCGCCGCGTCACGTCGGCTGCTCACGCGACCGCTGGGCGCCGCGGTGGTCCTGCTCCTCTGCTACGCGACGGCCTCGCTCTTCATGGATCCGATGGGAAGCCTCGGGACCGACACGGGCGGCAAGGTGGCGACGATGGAGGTGATGGCGGGGCGGCCGCTCTCCCTCGACCCCGACGTCGGGTACTGGGCGGCCGACGCCGATCCCGAGGCCGACGATCACGGGCTCTTCTACACCGCACGGATCGGGGATCGCTTCGTCAACGTCACGACCCTGCCGATGCTCGAGTTGGGTGCGCCCCTGTATCGGATCGGCGGCTACCGGCTGGCGCTCGTCCTCCCGATGCTCGGTGCCCTCGCGGCGGCCTTCGCAGCTCGTCGTCTCGCCCGACGGGCCGGCGGTGACGACTCCCGGGGCTGGACGGCCTTCTGGGTGATCGGGCTGGCGTCGCCGATGGCCGTGTACGCCCTCGACTTCTGGGAGCACGCACCCGGTGTCGCCTTCCTGCTCTGGGGCTTCGTGGCCCTCCTCGGGGCCGTCGACGCCGCCTCGACACGCCGTGGTCTCGGGGCCGGCGTGCTCGCCGGCCTCGCGTTCGGGGCCGCCTACTCGATGCGGACCGAGGCGCTCGTCTACGGCTTCGTCGCCACCCTGGTGGTCGCCGTGTACCTCCTCTGGTGTCGGCGATGGGTCCAGACGGTGGTCGACGGTGTCGGCGTGGTGCTCGGACTGGCGGTCAGCGTCGCCGCCACGACGGGGCTGGAGATCCTCGTGCTCGGTGAGAGCTTCCGGTCCGGGCGGGCGTCGGGCACGGTCGGCTCGGGCGGCTCGGGGCTGGAGCTGCGCCTGAAGGAAGCGGTCGTCACCGGGGCCGGTCTCTTCGCCGACCTCGAGACCCGTTCGCTGGTCGTCGCCGGCATCGTGGCCGTCGCCCTCCTGGCCACTGCGTTCTTCGCGGGCCGACCCGGGGGTGGGCGGATCGCCGCGGTCGCCGCCGCCGTCGCCGTCGCGCTCTTCGTCATCCGGATCGGGCGGGGAGTGGGGTTCGTCCCCGGCCTCCTGGCCGCCACCCCACTCGCTGCGGTGGGCCTGGCCCGGCTGCCCGGTGACCGCAACGCCCGGTTGCTCGGGGTCATCGCCGTCGGCGCCCTCCCGCTGGTGTGGCTCTTCCAGTTCACCGGCGGGGCGGGACCCCAGTGGGCGGGACGCTACGTGCTCACCAGCGGAGCGGTGCTCGCCGTCCTGGGTGTCGTCGCGCTGCCCGAGCTCCCCCTGTGGGGTCGTCGCTTCTTCGTCACGGCCTCGGTGGTGGTGACCGTCATGGGTCTCGTCTGGCTGGCAGAGCGGTCGCACGGTGTCGGCGAGGCCGCTCGCGACGTCGCGGCGTTCCCCGAGGACGTGGTGATCTCCACCGAGGCCTTCTGGCTGCGCGAGCTCGGTGCGGTCTACGCGGGTGCCGACACCCGGTGGCTGAGCGCTCGCGACTCGGAGGCGCTGGACGACGCCTTCGTGATCGTCGGTGGGGCCGACGCCGGCTCGTTCGCGCTCCTCGGGGTCGACGACGGTGAGGACGCGCCGCCGACGGTCGAGGGCTTCTCGGTGGTGGGGCAACGGGACTACACCTGGTTGGGTGTCCCGTTCGTGGCCGTGAGCTATGCCCGGGCCGGTTGAGGCGCCGCCGGCATCGCGGCCGGCATCGTCAGCGGCGCGGACATGGCGCCGCCCGGCCACCAGCCTCTGGTTGCACGCGATGGCGCTGACCCTCGTCGTGTCGGCCTTCGTCGCCCTCGGGCGTCCTGGGACCGCCTTCTTCAGCGACGAGGGAGCCGCAGTTCTGCAAGCGCAGATCCTCGCCGACACCGGGGAGTGGCAGTACGTGCCACCGCCGGGATCAGCCGGGAGCGATCCCGACCTGAGCCCCTTCGTCCGCGGGGACAGGGGCCCCGACGGCGTCGCCCCGTACGCGAAGCACCCGCTCTATCCGCTGGTGCTCTCCGTGCTCGGGCCCGAGCGACCCTCGGCACTGCTGGCGCTCTCGGTCGCCGGGACGGTGGTGGCGGCGATCGGCGCAGCGCTCCTGGCCGGGCGGACGGCGGGGGCGGGACGCGCCGCGCAGCTCGCCGTGCTGTGGGTCGTGGGCGCCGGGTCGCCCCTGCTCTTCGACAGCGCCCTGGTGGTGGCCCACACGGTGGCGGCCGGCCTCGTCGTCGTCGCGGTCCTGGCCGTGGTCGCAGCCCGCGATGCCACGCCGAGGGGCGCGGTCGGGTGGGCTGTCCTGTCGACCCTGTTCCTCGTGCTCGCCGGGATGGTGCGCACCGAGAGCCTTCTCGTCGGGCCGGCGCTGGCGGTCGCGTTGGTGGTGGTGGACCGTCGCCGGCCGGGTCGTGCCGTCGTGCTCGCCGGGTGTGCCGTTGGCTCGTCGGTCCTGGCCTGGGGGCTGGATCGTGCGTGGTCGGAGGCTGTCGCCGGCCCATCCGCTCCTGCGTTGGTCACGGTCGAGTCGTCGGGCTGGCTGGTCGATCGCGTCACGGGCGCCGGGACGACGCTCCTGCGCTCGACGAGCTCGTCACTCGGGGACGTGGACGTGCTCCTCTGGGTGGCCCTGGCCCTGACGGTCGTGGCGGTGGTGGCGTTGCGACGGCGGGGCCGGGTCGACCTCCTGGTCGGTGCGGCCGGGGTGACGGCGCTGGTATGGCTCGTCCGCCTCCGGATGGACCCGCCCGCGCTGGTGCCCGGCCTCCTCGTGGCCTTTCCCGTCGGTGTCGCCGCCACGCTCCTCGCCCTCCCCCCGCCGCGACATGCCCGGGTCGATCGGCTCGTCTGGCTCACGGTGGGGCTCGCCGCGGCCGGTGTCCTCGCCACCCAGTACGGCATCGGCGGGGGAGTGGAGTGGGGCGGTCGCTACTTCGCCCTGCTGCTGCCGCTGTGGATCGCCGTGGCCGTGCCCGGGGCGATGGGGCGCCTGCAGTCCGTGTCGACACCGTGGCGCCGTCTGCTCTACGCCCTCGCCGGCGTCGTCTCGGTCGTCGGGGCGTTGAACATGGTGTCGGTCCAGCGCCACGTCCACGGGACCACCTCGGCGCTGCTCGAGGAGGTGCGGGAGGTCGCCGACGGGCTACCCGACACGGCGCGCGTCGACGGTCGCGTCGTGCTGGTGTCGGAGAACCGGCTCCTCCCTCAGATCGCCTACACCGACTTCGACCGGTACGCGTGGGTCGTCGGCAGGCCGGATGCGCTCGCAGGCGGTCTGGACGGGGTGGCGGAGTCCGGGGTCTCGGCGGCCCTGGCGCTGACCCCGGACCCCGTCGGCCTCGAAGTGGTCGCCGACCGGGTCGGCTGGACGGTCACCACTCGACGCGACGTCGGGGGGAGCTACCAGCTGTTGGTGCTCGCACCGCCCTCGTGAACGAACAGGCGTTCGTGGCGTTGGTGGGGCCGGTATGCTCTCCGGGTGGATCGTCTGGTCATCCGTGGTGCCCGTGAGCACAACCTGCGCAACATCTCCCTCGACCTCCCCCGGGACCGCCTGATCGTCTTCACCGGGCTGTCCGGGTCGGGGAAGTCGTCGCTGGCGTTCGACACCATCTACGCCGAGGGCCAGCGGCGCTACGTCGAGTCGCTCTCGGCCTACGCACGGCAGTTCCTCGGCCAGATGGACAAGCCCGACGTGGACTTCATCGAGGGCCTCTCGCCGGCCATCTCCATCGACCAGAAGAGCGCCTCGCGCAACCCTCGTTCCACCGTGGGCACGATCACCGAGGTCTACGACTACCTCCGGCTGCTCTACGCCCGCATCGGGATCCCGCACTGCCCGGACGACGGCGCCGTCATCACCCGCCAGACCCCCCAGCAGATCGTCGACCGCATCCTCGAGCTCCCCGAGGGCACCCGGTTCCAGGTGCTGGCGCCGGTGGTCCGGGGTCGCAAGGGCACCTACGACACCCTTCTCGCCGACCTCGCCACGCAGGGCTTCGCCCGGGCCATCGTCGACGGCGAGTTGCACGAGCTCACCGACCAGGTCGAGCTCGAGCGCTACGAGCAGCACACCATCCAGGTCGTGGTCGACCGCCTGGTCCGCCGCGACGGCATCGAACGGCGCCTCACCGACTCGCTCGAGACGGCGCTGCGCATCGCCGAGGGCGTGGCCGAGGTGCAGATCGTCGGGCGTCACGACGACACCGGGCTGGACGACGAGATCCTCACCTTCAGCCAGCACCTCGGCTGCCCGGTGTGCGGCCTGTCGTTCGAGGAGCTGGCCCCCCGGAACTTCTCGTTCAACTCCCCGTACGGGGCGTGCGAGCACTGCGACGGCCTCGGCACCCGCTTCGAGGTCGATCCCGAGCTGGTGGTGCCCAACCCCGACCTCACGTTGGCCCAGGGGGCGCTCGCCCCGTGGGCCACCGCCCGCACCCAGTACTTCGGCCGGCTGCTCGAGTCGGTGTGCGCCGCCTACGACATCGCCGTCGACGTGCCCTTCGGCGACCTGGCCAAGAAGCACCAGAAGCTGCTGCTGTTCGGCACGGGTGCGTCCGGTGGGCGGATCAAGGTCCAGTACCGCAACCGCTACGGGCGCAACCGGTCCTACGAGGCGAAGTACGAGGGCGTGGTGCCCTGGTTGCAGCGTCGCCACGCCGACGCCGAGAGCGACAGCCAGCGTGAGCAGGTCGAGGGCTACATGCGCGAGGTGCCCTGCCCGGAGTGCGGGGGCGCTCGGCTCAAGCCCTTCTCGCTGGGGGTCACCATCGGCGGTCACACGATCGACGACCTGGCCACCATGTCGATCGCCGATGCCGCCAAGGCCCTCGTCGGGCTCGAGCTCTCCGAGCGGGACCGCATGATCGCCGAACGGGTGGTGAAGGAGGTCAACGCCCGCATGGGCTTCCTCCTCGACGTCGGCCTCGACTACCTGAGCCTCGGGCGTTCGGCGGGCACCCTCGCCGGTGGGGAGGCCCAGCGCATCCGGCTCGCGTCCCAGATCGGGTCCGGGCTCGTCGGCGTTCTCTACGTGCTCGACGAGCCGTCCATCGGCCTGCACCAGCGCGACAACCGTCGCCTCATCGACACCCTCGTGCGCCTGCGCGACCTCGGCAACACGGTGCTCGTGGTCGAGCACGACGAGGAGACCATCCGGGTGGCCGACTACGTCGTCGACATCGGGCCCGGGGCGGGGGAGCACGGCGGCGACGTGGTCTACGCCGGGGCGGTGAAGGGCCTGCTCAAGTCGCGCAAGTCGCTCACCGGGCAGTACGTCTCCGGTCGTCGCACGATCCCCGTTCCCGAGAAGCGACGGACGCCGGCGGGGCCCAGGATCGTCGTGCGGGGCGCCCGCGAGCACAACCTGAAGAACGTCGACGTCGAGTTCCCGCTCGGGTGCTTCACGGCGGTCACCGGGGTGTCCGGCTCGGGCAAGTCCACCCTCGTCAACGACATCCTGTTCCGGGCGCTCATGCAGCAGGTCTACGGGTCACGGGTCCCACCCGGCCGGCACCGCACCGTCGAGGGCCTCGACCAGATCGACAAGGTCATCAACATCGACCAGTCCCCGATCGGGCGTACCCCCCGTTCGAACCCGGCCACCTACACGGGCGTGTTCGACCACATCCGCAAGCTGTTCGCCCAGACCCACGAGGCGAAGGTGCGGGGCTACCTGCCCGGCCGGTTCTCGTTCAACGTGGCCGGGGGGCGCTGCGAGGCGTGCGCCGGGGACGGCACCATCAAGATCGAGATGCACTTCCTCCCGGACGTGTACGTCCCCTGCGAGGTGTGCAAGGGGGCCCGGTACAACCGCGACACCCTCGACATCACCTTCAAGGACAGGAACATCTCCGACGTCTTGAACATGAGCTGCGAGGAGGGCGTCGAGTTCTTCGCCAACCAGCCGGCCATCGCCCGCCACCTCCAGACGATCGTCGACGTGGGCCTCGGCTACGTGCGGCTCGGGCAGCCGGCCACCACCCTCTCCGGTGGCGAGGCCCAGCGGGTCAAGCTGGCCGCCGAGTTGGCCAAGCGCTCCACCGGTCACACGATGTACATCCTCGACGAGCCCACCACGGGCCTGCACTTCGAGGACATCCGGAAACTCCTCACGGTGCTGTCCCGGTTGGTCGATCAAGGGAACACGGTGTTGGTGATCGAGCACAACCTCGACGTCATCAAGACCGCCGACTGGCTGATCGACATGGGCCCCGAGGGGGGTACCGGAGGAGGCACCGTGGTGGTGGAGGGAACGCCGGAGCAGGTGGCGGCGACGGCCGAGAGCTACACCGGCCAGTTCCTCGCCCCGCTGCTGTCCCCGACCTGACCCCTCCGCGTCCGTAGGGTGGACCGATGAGACGGGGTGCTCGGCTGGCGCTCTACGGCGGCATCGTGGTCGCCGTGGTGGGTCTGTCGCTCTACCACGCCCGCGTCATCGCCGATCCGCCGTACTCCTACACGGGCACCTTCCGGTTCGGGTGGTCCCTGCTCTACATCGGGGTGCTGCTGGTGACCGCCTACGGGCTCGGCCTCCCCGAGCTGCCCCGCTCCGCCGGTCGGGCCCTGGTGGCGTCGATCCTCGCCGCGGTGAGCGGGGCGGTGGTCATCTCCGTGCTCCAGCTGCTCACCGGCGACGCCCTGCTCCCTCGCTTCGTGGTGTTCGGTTCGGCGGTGCTCCTCGTCCCGTGGTACCTGGCGTGCGCGGCGATGGCCACGGGCGGGCGGCAGCGGGCCGCCGATCGCGATCGCGTGCTGGTGGTCGCCACGCTCGAGGAGGTGGAGGCCCTCCGGCGTGACCTGCGTCGGGCCGCCGAGCACGCGGCGTCGATCGTGCAGGTGGTCCTGCCAGGTGAGGCGGGTCAGGCCCCGGGCAAGCCGGCCGCCGACGGCCCCCTCGTGGCGGCGGCGGTCGGGTCGGGCGCCACGGTGGTGGTGCTCGACCGCGAGGCGGAGTCGAACGACTCGATCGTCGACCAGGCCGCCGAGTTGCACGGCAGGGGGATGCGGGTGCGCAGCTACGCACTGTTCGTCGACGAGTGGCTCGGCAAGGTGCCGCTCTTCGAGCTGGAGCGGGTGTCGCTGCTGTTCGACGTGGGAGAGGTCCATCGGGCCCGCTACGGCCGGGTGAAGCGCCTCATCGACGTCGCGGTCGGCTTGGTGGCCACCTTGCTGTTCACGGTGGTGGTGCCCTTCGTGGCACTGGGCGACCTGGTGGCCAATCGGGGGCCGCTCCTGTTCCGCCAGGAGCGGGTGGGCAAGAACGGCCGACCCTTCCAGATCCTGAAGTTCCGCACGATGCGGCCCGACCCGGGCTCCGGCGAGGGTGGCGCCGGCACCTGGACCCAGCAGGGCGATCCCCGCGTGACGTCGTTCGGACGCGTGCTCCGGGCGACCCACCTCGACGAGCTGCCCCAGGCGGTCAACATCCTGCGCGGCGACCTCTCCGTGGTGGGGCCGAGACCGGAGCAGCCCCACTACGTCGATCAGCTCACCAGTGTCCTGCCCTTCTACGAGCTGCGCCACCTCGTGCGCCCGGGGCTCACGGGATGGGCGCAGGTGAAGTACCCCTACGGGGCCGACGAGTCCGATGCCCGCGAGAAGCTGCAGTACGAGTTCTGGTACCTGCGCCACCAGGGTCTGGCCCTCGACCTGCGGATCATCGGGCGAACAGTGCGCAGCGTGCTCGGCGGCGAGGGTCGATGAACGCCGAGTCGGTCGGGACGCGGGCGACCGTGCTCATCCCCGCTCGCAACGAGGCGGCCTCGATCGTCCGTTGCCTCGAACAGGTGCTGGCTCAGGACCTCCCTCTCGAGGAGCTCGAGGTCGTCGTGGTCGACGGGTCCTCGACCGACGGCACCGCCGACCTGGCCCGGTCGGTGCTCGAGGGGAGTGGGGTGGGCGGGTGGACCGTGGTCACCAACCCTGGGGGAGCGACTCCCTCGAACCTCAATGCCGGCCTGCGGCACGTGACTTCGGAGGTGGTGTGCCGGGTCGATGCCCGGAGCCTCATCCCGACGGGCTACGTGCGCCGGTGTGTCGAGATCCTGTCGAGCCGACCCGAGGTGGCGGTCGTGGGTGGCGCCCAGGTGGCGGTGGCGCGGTCGAGCAGCGCGAACGACCTCGGAATCGCCCGAGCGCTCAACAACCGCCTCGCCATGGGGCTGGCCCGCTATCGGCGGGGAGCCGCCAGCGGGCCCTCCGACACCGTCTACCTGGGTGCCTTCCGAACCGCTGAGCTGCGGGCGGTGGGCGGATGGGACCTGCGGCTGGCGACGAACCAGGACTTCGACCTCAACCGCCGGATGACGGCGACGGGGATGGTGTGGTTCGAGGAGGGCATCGACGTCGGCTACCTCCCGCGTGAGTCGATCGCTCGGCTGTTCTCCCAGTACCGACGGTTCGGACGGTGGAAGGCCGCGTACTGGGCCCTCTCCGGCGAGCGGCCGCGTCCCCGCCAGATCGTGCTGCTCGCGCTCCCGGCGGGCGCAGCGATCGGCGCAGCCGTGGGCCTCCGCCGGCGTCCCGGGGTGACTGCGGCGTTCGGGCTGGCGGCGCTGGCGGGCGTCGAGCTGGCGGCCGGAACCACGCCGCGACGGGTCGGTCCGGGGGCCCATCTGGTGGCTGTCCTCGCGATCGTGGCGGTGGGCGGCGGCTGGTGGTCGGGTGCGGTCGAGGGGCTCGTCGCCGAGCGGTTCCGACGTCCTGGTCGGCTCGGGGACGGCTGACGGGTGGACCAGCCCGCTCGGCGCGGGACGTCGTTGCCGTATCTGGTCGTGAGCCGCGGCGTGGACCAGGGCGCGCTGGCGGTGGCGTCGCTTCTCCTCGCTCGTCTCGTCGGACCCGAGGCGTTCGCGCCGGTGGCGGTCCTCCTCGTCGTGAACTCCCTCGCCGTGCAGGTGTCCGACTTCGGTCTCGGCTTCGCCGTGCTGAGGGCCCGACCGGGTGAGCCGCTGGCGGTCGGTTCCCTTCATCGCCTCCGGGTCCTCTCCGTCGTCGTCGTTCTCGTCGGATCCCTTGCGGGCCTGGTCCTCGGCGGGGTCGTCGGCGCGACGGTGGGGGCCGGCGCCTGGGTCTGGGCGTTCTCGTCGGAGGCGTACGTCCGGAAGTCTGCGTGCCTTCGAGCCGGGCGGGCGCGCCAGGTCGCCTCCGCCGAGGTCGCCGGGGCTGTCGTGATCCTCGCGGCGGCGATCGCCGTCTGGGCGACGGATGTCGGCGTGGTGTGGTTCGGGCTCGGCCTCGTCCTGAAGCACGTCGTCGAGGTCGCTCTGGCGAGGGACTGGAGGGGATCGTTCGCCCCGGATGGCGGCGCAGCCCGATCCGGCGCCGAGTGGCTGGGCCAGATCGCGAGCTATGCGGTGGCCAACGTCGACTACCTGGTCGTCGGACTCGTCCTGACCCCGGCCGAGCTCTCGACCTACGTCATCGCATTCCGGATGGCCTCGGCCCTCCCGGCGTTGCTCGCGAACCCCATCACCAACATGGCCTTCGTCGAGCTCGCCGACGCCACCGGGGCCGAGCGCGACCTCGCCCGGACCCGTGTGCTGAGGAGGGCGAGACGGGCCGGCCTGCTCGGCGGGCTGGCCGTGCTCCTCGCCGCCCCGCTCCTGCCCGTGGTGCTGGGTCCGTCGTGGGAGGGCACCGGGTGGTTGGTCGCGGTGCTCGCACCGGCGGTCCCGTTCCGGCTCCTGTTGGGGACGGCGGTGGCGGGGGCGATCACCGCCGGCGCGGCGCGCCGGGTGGTCGGGTGGGAGTCGGCTCGGCTCGTCGCCGTCGGTGCCGCGGCGCTCGTCGGGGCGACCTTCGGCCTCGTGCCGGCCACGGCGATGGTCTCGGTGACGACGATCGTCTCGCTGACCGTCGTACACCGGCGGTCGGCCGGTCTCGGCGGGGAGGTCGGCCCGCGACGCGAGTGGTTCGCCGCACTGGGAGCGAGCGCCGCGGTCGCGCTGCTGGCACTCGCCGCCGGTGCGGCTATCGGCTGAGGGAGGTGCGGGAGTAGCGGACACACAGCCAGTACGGGTGTCGCTGCTTCGGAGCCAGCCGACGCAGGGTCCGGTATCGGCTCGTCGCCGACCCTCCGGTGGCCTCGGTCGGCGCCGATCGGGTCTCGGCCGCTTCGGGGCGCACCGCGGTCGACGGACGTGGTCGGTACTCGGCCCCGCACTGAGGGCACGTGGGTGAACCGAGCACGGGGAGGAGTCCCACCCGCTCGAGGCCCGTGCGGACCATGCGTGGGTACAGGGGTTGGCGGGGCCCGCACTCGCGTACGTCGTCGAGCTCGAACCCGGGAAGGAGGTCGGCAACCCGCTCGGGTGTGAACGAGCGCAGGTGGCGCTCCCGGTTGTAGCGACACCCGCACTGTGTGCACGTCACGTCGGCGCGGCGGCGCACTTCGCGGTTCGGGACGGTGACGACGACGTAGCGATCGGCGATCCGCGCCAGCTCGACGAGTGCGTCCCTGTAGACCGGATCGGGAAGGTGTTCGAGCACCTCGCAGCACAGCACGGTGTCGACCGATCGGTCGGCGACCGGTACGGCGTCGATGGAGCCCTGGACCCGTGTCGTCCCGACGGCGTGGCCCAGGGCGGATCGGCTTCGTTCCACTGCTACGGCGGTGGTGAGGTCCGGTCGTTCCCGGAGGAGGTGCTGCAGGACCCGTCCGTCGCCGGCACCGATGTCGAGGACCGCTGTCGCGTCGGCGGGCAGCAGTTCGTCGATCGCGGCCATCCGCTGGAGTTGGTGGTCCGGGAGCGCGACGTTCTGGGCGCCCCAGAGCTCGTCCTGTTCGTAGTGGCCCCGATCGAGGTTCGTCAACGCCGGCCCGTCACGTGATGGAGAGCATGCGATCCAGTGCGACCTTGGCCCATTCGGTCGTATCGGCATCGACGGTGATGCGGTTGACCACCCGTCCCTCGACGAGGCCCTCGAGCACCCAGCACAGGTGGGCGGCGTCGATGCGGAACATCGTCGAGCACGGGCACACGAGCGGATCGAGCGAGACGACCGTCTTGTCGGGTGTCTCGTCGTTGAGTCGGTTCACGAGGTGGATCTCGGTGCCGACGCCGATGACCGAGCCGGGCGGGGCCGCCTCGACGGCCCTGATGATGAAGTCGGTCGACCCGACCTGATCGGCGAGAGCGCAGGTCTCGCGGGCGCACTCGGGGTGGGCGACGACGATGCCGTCGGGGTGCTGGGCGCGGAACGCCTCGATGTGCTCGGGGCGGAAGCGCTGGTGCACCGAGCAGTGCCCCTTCCAGAGCAGGAAGGTGGACTGCTTGGCCTCGGTGTCGGAGAGCCCGCCCATCTCCAGGCGGGGGTTCCACACGGCCATGTCGTCCTCGGTGAAGCCGAGTTGGTGCCCGGTGTTGCGCCCGAGGTGCTGGTCGGGGAAGAACAGCACCTGTCGACCCCCGGCCCCGTCGTCGGCCCGGTCGCCGAGCGACAGCGCCCACTCGAGCACCGCCCGGGCGTTGGTCGAGGTGCACACCGCGCCGCCGTGCTCACCGACGAACGCCTTCAGCGCGGCCGACGAGTTCATGTAGGTGATGGGGACCACCTGGGAGATGTCGGTCACCCGGGCCAGCGCCTCCCACGCCTCCTCGACCTCCTCCAGGTCGGCCATGTCGGCCATCGAGCAGCCGGCGTTGAGGTCCGGGAGGATGACCTGTTGGTGGTCGCCGGTGAGGATGTCCGCCGACTCGGCCATGAAGTGGACGCCGCAGAAGACGATGTACTCCGCCTCGGGGTGCTCCTGGGCCAGCACCGACAGGCGGAACGAGTCGCCGCGGGCATCGGCCCAGCGCATGACCTCGTCGCGCTGGTAGTGGTGGCCGAGGACGAAGACCCGGTCGCCGAGCGTGGCCTTGGCGGCCTCGATGCGGGCCGCGAGATCGGCCTGGGTGGCGTCGGCGTACCGCTCGGGGAGCGGGATCTGGAGCCGGAGCATGTTGTCAGGTACCCCCACAGGGAAGTGGGCACCGATGGTGACCGGTGGGGGCAGCCTGGTCGCCACGCCACGGGGATGTCGGTCTCGGTGTCCGAAATGGTGCCGGAGACCAGGCCGGCACGCTCAGTGTAGGGCTGCGAGCCGGGTCGCGCGCTCCCCGGGGCGCCGGGCATCCGGGCCGGGGGTGACCCCCCGTACGATGACGTCGATGGTCCAACGACCGCCTGCGGGCACGATCCCGGACGAGCCGGGCTCCTACCAGTTCAAGGACGCCCACGGTCGGGTGATCTACGTCGGCAAGGCCAAGAGCCTGCGCCAGCGCCTCTCGAACTACTTCCAGAACCCCCGCAACCTTGCGCCCCGCACCGCCCAGATGGTGGCCACCGCCGAGTCCGTCGAGTGGATCCAGGTCCGCAACGACGTCGAGGCGCTCATGCTCGAGTACAGCCTCATCAAGCAGCACCAGCCGCGCTTCAACATCCGGCTGCGCGACGACAAGAGCTACCCGTTCCTCGCTGTGACCCTCGACGACGAGTGGCCCCGGGCCACCGTGATGCGCGGGGCGAAGCGCAAGGGCACCCGGTACTTCGGGCCCTACGCCCACGCCTGGGCCATCCGCGAGACGCTCGACCTGTTGTTGCGCACCTTCCCGGTTCGCACCTGCTCGGCCAACAAGTTCGGGCGTCACGAGCGGCTCGGTCGTCCGTGCCTGCTGTTCCACATCGAGAAGTGCTCCGGTCCGTGCGTCGGCGAGATCACGAAGGAGGCGTACGACGTGCTCGTCGACGAGCTCGTCGCCTTCCTCGCCGGTGACACCGACGCCGTCGTCTCGCGGCTCGAGGCCGAGATGCGCGACGCCGCCGGTGAGCTCGAGTTCGAGCGGGCGGCCCGGCTGCGCGACCGCCTCGGTGCCGTGCAGCGGGCTAGCGAGAAGCAGCAGATGGTCGTCGAGAGGAACGAGGACCTCGACGTCGTGGGCCTCGCCGGCGACGAGCTCGAGGCCGCCGTCCAGGTGTTCTTCGTGCGTCGTGGCCGGGTGCTGGGGCGCAAGGGTTTCGTGGTCGACAAGACCGAGGACCTGACCGACCACGAGCTCGTCGACCGCATCCTCGAGGGCCTCTACGCCGACCCGCCCCCCCTCGGGGTCCCCAAGCAGGTGCTGGTCCCGGTCGACAGCGCCGACCCGGCCCTCTACGAGGAGTGGCTCGCCCTCCAGCGGGGTTCGAAGGTCACGATCCGGGTGCCCCAGCGGGGTGACAAGCGCGAGCTGTTGGCCATGGTGACCCGCAACGCCGAGGAGGAGCTGACCCGTCACCGCCTGCGCCGCTCCTCCGACCACAACACCCGGGCCCGGGCGCTCAACGAGCTCCAGTCCCACCTCGATCTCCCCGAGGCGCCGCTGCGCATCGAGTGCTACGACATGAGCCACATCCAGGGCAGCGACTACGTGGGCTCGATGGTGGTGCTCGAGGACGGTCTGCCCAAGAAGAGCGAGTACCGGCGCTTCAGGATCCGCAGCGGTCAGGGCAACGACGACTTCGCGGCGATGGAGGAGGTCCTCACCCGACGCCTCACCGCTTACCTCGACGACCGGGAGAAGCCGGTCGCCGAACGGGGCGGGAAGTTCTCGTATCCGCCCCAGCTGCTGCTCGTCGACGGCGGCAAGGGCCAGCTCGGGGTGGCGGTCCGGGTCCTCGAGGAGCTCGGGCTCGACGAGGAGATCCCGGTGGCCGCGCTGGCCAAGCAGTTCGAGGAGGTCTACCGACCCGGCCGCCCCGATCCGGTGCGGGTGCCGCGCGGCAGCGATGCCCTTTACCTGCTCCAGCGCATCCGGGACGAGGCCCACCGCTTCGCCATCGGCTACCACCGCCAGCTCCGGGGGAAGCGGATGACCACCTCCGTGCTCGACGGGATCCCCGGTCTCGGTCCCACCCGCAAGGCTCGCCTGGTCAGGGAGCTCGGAGGGGTCGGGGCGGTCAAGACGGCGTCGCTGGCCACGCTGCAGGCCCTCTCCTGGCTGCCCGACCCGGTCGCGCAGGCGGTCCACGACCGGATCCACGGCCCGGCGGGCCCGTCGCCGACGTCGCCGGCATGACCGGCACGAACCCGCCGTCGGGGAACGCCGAGCTCTGGGAGGCGCACTCGGAGTGGTGGCAGCGCCAGTTCACCGAGGGTGCCGATCCGGAGTACACCGAGCAGATCCTGCCGATCGTCGCCGAGTGGACCCGCGGGTACGAGCGGGTCCTCGAGGTCGGCACCGGCGAGGGCCAGGTGGCGCGCCACGTCGTCGCCGACGGCGACGGGTCCCGGTTCGTCGTCGGCCTCGACCCGACCGTCAACCAGATCGTCGAGGCCCGGCGGCGGGGGGGAGGGGTCGACTACCTGCGCTCGGGGGCCGAGGCCCTCCCGTTCGCCGATGCGTCGTTCGACGCCGTGGTCTGCTGCCTGGTGTTCGAGCACATCGACGATCTCGACGAGGCCCTGGCCGAGGTGGCCCGGGTCCTGCGGCCCGGTGGCCGCTTCGTCTTCTGCCTGAACCACCCGCTGATCTCCACGCCGGGGAGCGGCTGGATCGACGACCACGTGCTCGACCCGCCCGAGCAGTACTGGCGGATCGGGCCCTACCTGGCCGAGACCGAGGAGGTCGAGCAGGTCGAGAAGGGGGTGTTCATCCGGTTCCTCCACCGACCGTTGGGCCGCTACGTGAACACCATGGCCGACGTCGGCCTCCGCCTCGAGCGCCTCCTCGAACCGCCGCCCCCGCCAGGGTTCCTCGACCGCGCCCCCGAATACGGCGCCGCCGACACGATCCCCCGTCTGCTCACCCTCGTCGCGACGCGGGGCTGAGTCGTTCAGCAGCCGCGGACGTCCAGCACGTACATCCGATCCGGACCGTCCGTATTCGCCGTGGAACGGACGCTGCGATCCCCGACCCACAGGGTTTCGGCGCAGGCCCAGTCCGTTTCGCGCACATCTACCTCCAGCACGTTCGCGAGGACGTCGATCCCTTCGCGCCGGATCACTTCCGGCCTCGATGGCCGGGACTCCAGATAGTCGGCGAACTCGTTGTCGTTCACGAGTCCGTCGAGATTGACGAGGTCCACAGTTGACTCGAGGCGGTAGCCGAGCAGGCCGGCATCGAAGGCCCCGTACCGGCCTGACGGTCCCTTGTCGATGATCCACTCCGCCGCGCGATCCACCTGCAGTTGCCACGCCAGGGTCGTTGCCCGGCCCGAGATCGCATTGCGTGTGCCGAGCGGGAGGAGCACCATCGCGGCGATCATCGGCAGGAGGATCCATCGTGTGGCTCCGTTGCGGACGAGGATCTTCGCTCCATGGACCGCGGCCACGCCGACGGCGAAACTCACTGCGACCCGGGCCGGGGCTGAGTACCAGCTCAGCGCCCATTGCGGAACGGTGTAGATGTCGAGGAGCGCCTTTCCGGCGATGAGCACCCCGACTGTCGTGGCAGCTGCCCCTGTCGGGCTGAGTCCGATCCGCTCCCTTCGGATGTGCCGGATCGAGGCCGCGGCACCGAGGCACGTGAGACCGATCACCGCGATCGTGACCAGGCCGTTCAGGGGAGTGGGTAGGAGGTTCGTCGAGACCTGATCCCCGAGCGTTCGCACGTATCGGTTCACGACGTCGCCCACGTAGGTGAGATGGCCGCCGGAGAATCGGCCCCCGAGATCGGTCATGAGGTCGTCGACCCAGTACCTCTTGACCGTTGCACTCGTGGTCAGCCGTAAGCCGTGAGTGGTGATGTGATGCACTGCGAATGGCAGCGACAGCGCTGCCGCGCCGGCGATCCACCAGCCCGCCCAGGACCATCGCCGGGTTCGCCACAGCATCGAGAGCCCGACGACGGGTACGACGACGGCCATGTCGAGTCGAGTGAGCACCAGGAGCGCGCACGTCAACCCGACGACCGCGGCGCGTCGTGGATTGGGCGCTTCGAAGAACCAGACGAGCGCGCTCAGCAGGAGGGCCAGAGCAAGCAGGACCACGGGTGTCTCCATGCCGCTGTCCAAGGACCGGAGGAACTCGAGGTTGCGGCTGGCGAGGAGGACGCCGACCATGGCCGGGAGGGGGCCGCCAGAGCGCCAGATCACGCGAGCCACCAACGCGAAGGCGATCGCGACGAGGGCGAGGGCGATCAACCGCACCGCCCTCACATACGTCTCCTCGCCGGGGAACATCCATGCCAGGGGGATCAGCATCCACTGCCAGAGCGGGTGGTAGCCACTGGTGGAATTGATGCCGTCGAACGTGAATCCTTCTCCCGCTGCCGCACGTCGAGCGATCTCCAGGTAATAGAAGGAATCGTCGGGTGTCGTCGTCATCAAGACCCGGGCCCGAGCTCGGAGAAGGAATATCGCTTCGGTCAGGAACGTCGCGGCCGTGAGCACCCCGACGAGGACCGCAGCGACGTTCCAGGGCGTTCCCGGCAATCCCTGGCGAGGCAAGTCGCTGGCCTGTCCGGCAGCCGGGTCGCGTAGGTCGGACGGCACGTGGACAACGGTATGTCGGACGTCAAGGCTTCCTGCCGTGCCGGCCGACGACCCGCCGTCGCGGGCCGGCCGGTAGCGTTCCCGCATGAGCGACTTCGTCGTGATCACCGGGCTCTCCGGCGCCGGTCGCTCCGAGGCCGCCAACATCCTCGAGGACCTCGGGTGGTTCGTCATCGACAACCTCCCGCCGTCGCTCATCACCAAGGTCGCCGAGCTGGCCCACGCTCCGGGGGCCGGCATCTCCAAGGTCGTCCTCGTCGTCGGCACGGGCCCGTACCACGACGAGGTGCTCGAGGCCCTCGAGGCGTTGCGGACCCAGGGCGGGAGGGTGCGCATCGCCTACCTCGAGGCCAGCACCGACGTCCTCGTCCGGCGGTACGAGAGCAGCCGCCGGCGTCACCCGCTGGCTGCCCCCGACCTCAGCCTCGCCGACACCATCGAGGCCGAGCGGGAACTGCTGGGGGCGGTGAAGGAGGAGGCCGACGTCGTCGTCGACACCTCCGAGCTCAACGTCCACGAGCTGCGCACCCGCATGCTCGACCTCTTCGCCGCCGACACCCCCGCCTCGGGGATGCAGACCACCATCGTCTCGTTCGGCTACAAGCACGGCCTGCCGCTCGACACCGACCTCGTGATCGACTGCCGGTTCCTGCCCAACCCGCACTGGGTCGAGGAGCTGCGTCCTCAGACGGGCCTCGATCATCCGGTCAAGGACTACGTGCTCGGCCAGGACATCACCGCCGACTTCCTCGGGGAGCTGAGCTCGTTGCTCGAGCTGCTCCTGCCGGCCTACGTGCGGGAGGGCAAGTCGTACCTCACGATCGCGTTCGGTTGCACCGGCGGACGGCACCGGTCGGTGGCCATCGCCGAGGAGATCGCCGGTCGCCTGCGCGGCGACGGGTTGGCGTTGCGGGTCACCCACCGCGACCTCGGCCGCTGACCCGGCGACTCCTTCCCGGCGAGCCTTCTTCCCGGCGAGGCTTCTTCCACAGTTCGAGATCTGGGGGGGGCGGCTGTTCGAGATGGGGGGTCCGATCGGCGAGACTGGCACCACCCCGACCGATCTGATCGGATGGGTCCACTTCTGGCGAGCTCCTTGGAGGCACGTGCAATGACGATCCGCGTCGGTGTCAACGGCTTCGGTCGAATCGGCCGCAACTTCTTCCGGGCGGTGAAGCAGTCGGGGGCCGACGTCGAGATCGTCGCTGCCAACGACCTCGGCAAGGTGGCCGAGATGGCCCACCTCCTCAAGTACGACTCGGTGATGGGTCGCCTCGACGCGACGGTCGAGGCCACCGACGAGGGCATCGTCGTCGACGGCAAGCTCGTCAAGATCACCGCGATCCGCGACCCGAAGGAGCTCCCGTGGGGTGACCTCGGCGTCGACGTCGTGGTCGAGTCCACCGGCTTCTTCACCGACCGCGACAAGGCCGCCGCGCACCTCGACGCCGGCGCGCCGTTCGTGATCGTGTCGGCCCCGGCCACCAACGCCGACGCCACCTTCGTGGTCGGCGTCAACGACGACACGTTCGACCCGGCCGCCCACAAGGTCATGTCGAACGCATCGTGCACCACCAACTGCTTCGTCCCGATGATCAAGGTCCTCGACGACGCCTTCGGCGTCGAGAAGGGCCTCATGACCACGGTGCACGCCTACACCGGCGACCAGAACCTCGTCGACGGCCCCCACTCCGACATGCGCCGCGCCCGCGCTGCCGCGGTCAACATCGTCCCGTCCTCGACCGGCGCCGCCCGAGCCACCGGCCTCGTCCTGCAGGCCATGAAGGGCAAGCTCGACGGCACTGCCCTCCGGGTGCCGATCCCCGACGGGTCCATCACCGACTTCGTGGGCGTCCTCGGGCGCGACGTCACCAAGGAAGAGGTCAATGAGGCGTTCGCCGCGGCGGCCTCCTCCGGCCCGATGTCGAAGGTGCTCGTGTACAGCGACGAGCCGATCGTCTCCTCCGACATCGTCGGCTCCCCGGCGTCGTGCACCTTCGACTCCGGCCTCACGATGGCCATGGGCAACCTGGTGAAGATCCTCGGCTGGTACGACAACGAGTGGGGCTACTCGAACCGACTCGTCGACCTCGTGCAGACCGTCGGCGCTGCGAACCAGTAGTCGCTCGATGAGCGTTCCCACGCTGGAGGACCTCGGCGACCTCGACGGGAAGCGGGTCCTCCTCCGGGCCGACTTCAACGTGCCGATCGCCGACGGCGAGATCGTCGACGACTTCCGCATCCGCGCCGCCCTCCCCACCATCGAGTGGTTGCTCGGACAAGGTGCCCACGTCACCGCCTGCACCCACCTCGGGCGACCCAAGGGCGCTCCCGACCCCAGGTACTCCGTCGAACCGGTCCGGGCCCGCCTGGCCGAGCTCGCGCCGGGCGTCGAGCTGCTCGACAACCTGCGCTTCGACCCCGGTGAGACCGGCGACGACCCCGCCTTCGTCCAGAAGCTCATCGAGGGACAGGACGCCTACGTCAACGACGCCTTCGGGGCCTCGCACCGCGCGCACGCGTCGATCGTCGGGCCGCCCCGCTTCCTGCCCTCCGCCGCCGGGCGGCTCCTCGAACGGGAGGTCGAGGTCCTCCTGCCGCTGCGCGACGACCCGGCCCGACCCTTCGTCGTGATCCTCGGCGGTTCGAAGGTCTCCGACAAGCTCGGTGTCATCGAGGCGCTCGGGCGCGTCGCCGACGCCCTGGTGATCGGCGGCGGCATGTGCTTCACGTTCCTGGCCGCCGAGGGCCACGGCATCGGCGACTCGCTCGTCGAGCCCGACCAGATCGACACCTGCCGTCGCCTCCTCGAGTCGGGCGTGGCCATCCACGTGCCCGACGACCTCACCGCGCTGGGCCCCGGCGGGGAGATCGGTCGCCCCGAGGCCGGGGGTGAGGTGCGCCAGATCGGCGCCGACGTCCCCGCCGGCTGGAAGGGCCTCGACATCGGCCCCGGCAGCGCCGCCGCCTTCGGCGACCTGATCGCCGACGCCCGGACCGTGTTCTGGAACGGCCCGATGGGCGTGTTCGAGGACCCCCGCTTCGCGGCCGGCACCCGGGCCGTCGCCCAGGCCATGGCCGACGCCCGGGGGTTCACCGTCGTGGGTGGCGGCGACTCCGCGGCCGCGCTCGACGCCTTCGGTCTGGCCGACGACATCGACCACGTCTCCACCGGTGGAGGTGCCTCCCTCGAGCTGCTCGAGAACGGCGACCTCCCCGGCCTGGAGGCCCTGCGAGGAGCCCCCAATGCCCGCTGACCGCATGCCACTCATCTCCGGCAACTGGAAGATGAACCTCAACCACTTCGAGGCCACGGCCATGCTCGACCGGTTGCGGTACATGCTCGACAAGGACGACTACGAGGCCGTCGAGGTCTCGGTCCACCCGCCCTTCACCGACATCCGCACGGTGCAGACCTTCCTGCAGAGCGAGAAGGTGCCGATCGCCCTCGGCGCGCAGAACTGCCACTGGGAGGCGAGCGGGGCCTACACCGGCGAGGTCGCCCCGGCCATGCTGGCCAAGCTCAGCGTCACCTACGTGATCGTCGGCCACAGCGAACGCCGCCAGCACTTCGGCGAGACCGACGTGGAGGTGGGCCTGAAGGCCAGGGCGATCGTCGCCAACGGCATGACCCCGATCCTGTGCTGCGGCGAGACGCTCGAGGAGCGCGAGGGCGGCGCCACCCACGGCAAGGTCACGGGGCAGGTGCACGCCGGCATCGAGGGGCTCACCGCCGAGCAGGTCGGGTCGATGGTCATCGCCTACGAGCCGATCTGGGCGATCGGTACCGGTCGCACCGCCAGCGCCGAGGACGCCCAGGAGGTCTGCGGTTGGGTGCGGGCGAAGGTCGCCGAGATGAAGGGCGACGATGCCGCCGCCGCGGTGCGTATCCAGTACGGCGGCTCGGTCAAGGCGGCGTCGATCGTCGAGCTGATGGCCCAACCCGACGTCGACGGGGCCCTGGTCGGCGGCGCGGCGCTCGATCCGGACGAGTTCGCCAGGATCGTCCAGTTCCCGAGGGCGGGGGCCTGAGCACCGGCGCAGCCTGGTACCCTCACGAACCGTGATCGCCGTCCTCGTCGCCTTCCACGTCGTCGTCTCGCTGGCGCTGATCGTCCTCGTGCTCATGCACAGCGGTCGTGGCGGCGGGCTCTCCGACATGTTCGGCGGAGGCCTCGGCGCCTCGGCGGCGGGCTCCACGGTGGTCGAGAAGAACCTCGACCGCCTCACCGTGGTCGCCGCGCTGATCTTCTCCTTCACCACCATCGCCCTGGCCCTGGCCATCGACGCCTGAATCAGCGGCGCCCCCAGGCCCACCAGCGGCCGTGGCGCCGCTCCAGGCCGAGCTCCTTGCCGAAGCACGCGGACAACGTCGCCGCGGTGAGCACGTCGCCGATCTCGCCGGCGGCCTGCACCTCCCCGGCGTCGAGGAGCAGCACGTGGGTGAACCCCTCCGGGATCTCCTCCACGTGGTGGGTGACGAGCACGATGGGGGCCGAGTCGGGCCGTGACGCCAGCGTGGCGAGCCCTTCGACGAGGACCTCTCGACCTTCGAGGTCGAGCCCTGCGGTGGGCTCGTCGAGCAGCAGCAGCCCGGGATCCGTCATCAGCGTGCGGGCCAGCAGGACGCGTTGGCGCTCACCGGAGGACAGCGAGCCGAACGACCGGTCGGCCAACGCCTCGATCCCCACGTCGGCGAGGCAGGCGGTCGCCCGGCGGCGGTCCGCTTCGTCGTAGCGGTGCCACCACGGCTCGAGCGCGGCGTTCTTGGCCGTCATCACGACGTCGGTGGGCGTGAGGTCGGGGCGCAACATGTCGGCCATCGCCGCGCTGGCCAGGCCGATGCGGGTTCGGAGCCGTCGGACGTCGGTGCGCCCCAGGCGCTCGCCGAGCACGTCGACCGTTCCCTCGCTCGGGTGGAGGTAGAGCGAGGCGATCCGCAGCAACGACGACTTGCCCGAACCGTTGCGGCCCATCACGACCCATCGCTCGTCGGGTCCCACCGTCCACGTCACGTCGCGGAGCAGATGACGTCCGTCGCGCACCAGCCCGACCTCGCGCATCGCCAGGGCGGGACCCTCGGGGGCGTCGGGCGGAGGACCGGTCATGCGGCGGCGACGCTACTGCGGGGTCAGGTGCCGCCCGGCGTGGAGCCGTCGGTCCGGGCCGGCCCTCGGCGGCGGGCGCTAGCGTTGCGCCGCCGGTGATCTCCGCCGGGCTGCCCGCGCACGAAGCGACGATCCCTCCATCGACCTCGCGTTCGGCCTCCTCGCCGTCATCCTGCTGATCGCCGCCAACGCGTTCTTCGTCGCGGCCGAGTTCGCCCTCGTCGCCGCGGACCGCACGAAGATCGAGCGGGCCATGGTCGCGGGCAGCCGTCGGGCGCGCATCGCCGACGGCCTGTTGCGGGCCCTGTCGTTCCAGCTGAGCGGGGCGCAGTTCGGGATCACCGTCACGTCGGTGATCCTCGGCTTCCTCGCCCAGCCGGTGGTCGCCCAGCTGATCGAGCCCCTGCTCGAGCCGTTCATCGGCGAACGGGCCGTCGCCGGGGTCGCCCTGGTGGTGGCGCTGGTCCTCACCACCTCCGTGCAGATGGTGGTGGGCGAGCTCGTCCCGAAGAGCCTCGCCATCGCCCGGCCCGAGGCCACGACGTTGTTCTTGGCCCCGTCGGTGCGCATCTACGGCATCGTCGCCGGGCCCGTGCTCCGGGTGCTCAACGGGACGGCCAACGCCATCGTGCGGGCGCTCGGTGTCGAGCCCCGAGAGGAGCTGTCCAACGTCCGGTCGCTCACCGAGCTGCTCGTCATGGTGGAGACCTCCACGGAGGAGGGGACGCTTCCCGACGGGGCCAGCGCCCTGCTCACCCGGTCGATCCGGTTCGGGTCCAAGACCGCCGACGACGCCCTCATCCCGCGCGTCGACGTCGTCGCCCTGCCCGTCGACGCCACGGTGGACGAGCTGGTCGCGGTGTCGGTGGAGTCGGGCCACAGCCGGTTCCCCATCTACGGCACCGACCTCGACGACGTGAGGGGGATCGTGCACGTGCGCCGGGCCCACACGGTGCCGCGGGCCGGTCGGCGGTCCGTCACCGTGGGCGAGCTGATGGTCCCGGCGCTCGGCGTGCCCGAGAGCCGGGAGCTCGACGACGTGCTCGTCGACCTGCGTCGGGCCCGCACGCACATGGCGGTGGTCGTCGACGAGTACGGGGGGACCGCCGGCATCCTCACCCTGGAGGACGTGCTCGAGGAGATCGTCGGGGAGATCGACGACGAACACGACCGCCCGGCCGCCCTCACCCACGTGCGACGACGGGGCGAGTTCGTCGTGGACGGCACCTACCACCTGGACGAGGTGCTCGACCTGTGCGGCCTGGAGCTCCCCGAGGGCGGGTACGAGACCGTGGCCGGCTTCGTGCTCGACCGCCTCGGACGCATCCCGGCCGAGGGCGAGGGCGTTGACGAGGGGGAGTGGCGCATCGAGGTCGTGACGATGGACCGCCGCCGCATCGCCGAGGTGCGCCTGGCGCCCCGCAACGGCGTTCACGACGGGGGGGCGGCGTCGTGAACCCCTGGGCGCTGCTGGCCGTGGTCGTGCTCCTGTTCGTCAACGGCTACTTCGTGGCCCTCGAGTTCGCCGTCGTCGGGTCGCGCCGGAGCCGCCTCGAGCCGATGGCCGAGGACGGTGACCGACGCGCCCAACGGTCGCTCGACGCGATCGGCGACCTCAGCACCCGCTTGGCCGGGGCCCAGCTCGGCATCACCGTCGCGTCCCTGTTGCTCGGGCTCGTGGGCGAGCCCGCCGTGGCGGTCGTGTTCGAGGACCTCTTCGAGCGGGTGGGGCTGCCGGAGGGGCTGGTGCGTCCGGCATCGTTCGCGGTGGCGCTGGCGCTGGTCGTGTTCCTGCACATGCTCGTCGGGGAGATGGTGCCGAAGAACCTCGCCCTGGCCCACCCCGAGCGGATGCTGCGAGCCCTGTCCGGCGTCGACCGCGCCTACCTCGCGGTGGCCCGGCCGATCGTGCTGCTCCTCAACGCGCTGGCCAACGTGGGGGTGCGCCTCCTCGGCGTCGAGCCACGGGACGAGCTGGCCGGCGCGCACACCGCCGAGGAGCTGGCGGTCGTCGTCGCGGCGTCCCGCGAGGAGGGGGCCATCGAGGACTTCGCCGCCGAGCTGCTCACCGGCGTGCTCACGTTCGCCGGTCGCTCGGTCGCCACCGTGATGGTCCCCAGGGACGAGGTGTGCTCGATCCCGGCGACGACCACCGTCGCCGAGGCCGAGGCCCTCGTGGTCGACCGGGGCCACACCCGCCTCCCGGTCACCGGACCGGGGGGGCTCGACGACGTGGCGGGCTTCGTCCACGCCAAGGACCTGCTGGCCCTGGCGGCCCCGGCGGCCGACCGTCCGATCCCGCTGCGGCTCGTCCGGCGCATGCTCCTCGTCCCCGCCGAGCAGTCGCTGGAGGACCTGATGGTCACGATGCGACGCACCCGGATCCACTTCGCGCTCGTGCAGGGTCGGGACGGCGAGACGGTGGGGATCGTCACCCTCGACGACCTGCTCGAGGAGCTCGTCGGCGACATCGTCGAGGAGATCGTCGACGACGACCGCGGCGGGACCGTGGGCCCCGACGAGGGCGCGCCGTGGGTGTGACCTCGCCGCGACGGTGACCCCGGGGCGGCGGGCCGTCTCGTAACGTCGGCGGTCGGATCAGGATCGGAGACGTTCATGGGACTGCTCGACGGAAAGCGACTGCTCGTCACGGGGGTGCTCAGCGACTCGTCGCTGGCGTTCGGGGTGGCGGCCCTGGCCCAGCAGGAGGGCGCCGAGATCGTGCTGACCGGCGTGGGCAACGCCATGAAGAACACCCAGCGGGCGGCCGGGAAGCTGCCGTCGCCCCCCGCCGTGCTGGAGATGGACGTGTCCGACCCCGACCACCTGGCGGCGGTGCGAGACGACCTCCGGGAGCGGTGGGGTGGCGTGGACGGCGCGCTGCACGCCATCGGCTTCGCGCCACCGGTGTGCCTCGGGGGCACGTTCATGGACGCCGGATGGGACGACGTGAGCGTCGCCCTCAACGTGTCGGCCTACTCGTTGAAGGCCCTGGCCGACGTCGTCGCCCCGCTGATGCCCGACGGCGGCTCGATCGTGGCGCTCGACTTCGACGCCACGGTCTCCTACCCCGCCTACGACTGGATGGGCGTGGCGAAGGCGTCGCTCGAGTCGACGTCCCGGTACCTGGCCCGCTACCTGGGGCCCCAGCAGGTGAGGGTGAACCTCGTCGCCGCCGGTCCGATCCGCACGATCGCAGCGCGCTCGATCCCCGGCTTCTCGAAGTTCGAGGACGTGTGGGACGACCGGGCTCCCCTCGGGTGGGACGTGCGTGACTCCTCGGCCGTCGCCAAGGCCTGCGTCGCGTTGCTGTCCGACTGGTTCCCGCAGACGACCGGCGAGATCGTGCACGTCGACGGCGGCTTCCACTCCACCGGCGCCTGATCGACCGCGGAGCCGACGACACCGACGCCGCGGACGCCGACGCCGCCGGTTTCGGTGCCCGCCCGGCCCTCCGGTAGCGTCGGGGCGATGCAGATCGGGATCGTCGGTGGGACGGGTCCGGCCGGGAGCGGTCTCGCCGCCCGACTGGCGTCGGTGGGTCACGAGGTCGTCATCGGCTCGCGGTCGGTCGAACGAGCCCGGGAGGTGACCGACGGGCTCGGGGAGCGGTGGGCCGGGCGTTCGCTGGCGATCACGGCGGCCGACAACGCCGGCGCCGCCGACGCGGAGCTGATCGTCGTCGCCACCCCGTGGGACGCGGCCTGGACCACCGCGAAGTCCGTCGGCGACCGCCTCCACGGCAAGGTCGTCCTCTCGATGGCCAACGCCCTCGTGCGGGTCGGCCACGAGTTCCAGCCGCTCGTGCCCCCCCGGGGGTCGGTGGCGGCCAGCGTGCAGGCGGCGGTGCCCGGTTCGGAGGTGGTGGCGGCCCTGCACCACGTGCCCGCCAAGGAGCTCGGCGACCTCGATCACGGCGTCGAGAGCGACGTGCTCATCTGCTCCGATCATGCCGACGCCAAGCAGCTGTGCATGGAGCTCATCGCCGGGCTGCCGGACCTGCGCCCGCTCGACGCCGGCGATCTCACCCAGGCCGCCCCGATCGAGGCGTTCACCGCCGTGCTCCTGCAGCTCAACGTGCGCTACCGCACGCGGGTGGCGGTGAAGTTCACGGGTCTCGACCTGCCCTGACCGCCTGCGGCGAGGGCCCCGCAGGGCACCGGGGGAGCGGGGTGGACCGGTAACGTGCTCGCCGGAGCGAAAAGGACGCGCATGACCGACTTCCCCCCCGACGCCGCCGAGCCGATGCGCCTCTACGACACCGCCCGTCGCGCCGTGGTGCCCTTCGAGCCGGGACCCCTCGTCACGATGTACACGTGCGGCATCACGCCGTACGACGCCACCCACCTGGGCCACGCCGCCACCTACGTGACCTACGACGTTCTCCAGCGCCGCCTGCGCGATCGGGGGCACGAGACCCGCTGCGTGCGCAACATCACCGACGTCGACGACGACATCCTCCGCAAGGCCCGCGAGCTCGGCGTGCACTACCTCGACCTCGCCGCCGCCGAGACGGCCCGATTCGACAACGACATGCTCACGCTCAACGTGATCACGTCGTGGAGCGAACCCCGGGCGACCTCGGCCATCCCCGACATCCGCGGCTTCATCGGGATGGTGCTCGACCGGGGCCACGCCTACGAGAGCGGCGGTGCGGTGTACTTCTCCGTCTCGAGCTTCGAGCGGTTCGGGCAGGTCTCGCACCTCTCCCGCGACGAGATGCTCGAGCTGGCCCGTCAGCACGGCGGCAACCCCGACGATCCGAACAAGCGTGACCCCCTCGACTTCGTCCTCTGGCAGCCCTCCGCCGACGACGAGCCGGCCTGGGAGTCGCTGTGGGGCCCGGGGCGCCCGGGCTGGCACATCGAGTGCTCGGCGCTGGCGCTGCGCGAGCTCGACACGACCATCGACCTGCACGGCGGCGGCTCGGACCTGATCTTCCCCCACCACGAGTGCGAGGCCGCGCAGAGCGAGGCCGCCACCGGGGAGCCCTTCGTCCGCCACTGGATGCACCAGGCCATGGTCCGGATGGACGGCGAGAAGATGTCGAAGTCCCTCGGCAACCTCGTCTTCGTGAGCGACCTGTTGAAGACCCACGACCCCCGGGCGATCCGCCTGGCCG
The DNA here is from genome assembly GCA_025455885.1 of Acidimicrobiales bacterium. Lineage (NCBI taxonomy): Bacteria > Bacillati > Actinomycetota > Acidimicrobiia > Acidimicrobiales > Acidimicrobiales bacterium. The sequence continues at coordinate 138,966 of JALOLR010000009.1, read as the reverse complement.
TCGTCGCCCACCACTACCGCGACTCGTGGGAGTGGCACGAGTCGCTGATGCCCGCCGCCGACGCCCGCCTCGAACGGTGGCTGGCGGCCACGGACGCTCCGGGTGCGACGGACAGCGTGACGGCGCTGGCGGGGGTGCGGGCCTGTCTCGACGACGACCTGAGCACGCCCGGGGCGGTGGCGGCCATCGACGCCGCCGTCGAGCGGGGCGAGGGCGTGGCGTCGGCGGCCGCGCTGCTCGGGGTGTACCTGGTCGGCGAAGCCGAGGTCTGACACACGCCGGATCGTTGACCCGGATAAGCAGTTTCGTGAAGTCGGTCACCTGCCGTGGTGCCGGCCGTCCCGGTGAGGCAGAATCGGACACGGTCGGCGAAGGGAACGGGTGCGATGGCGCGAGAGGTGGGGCAGCTCTACAAGCCGGCGCGGGCCCTTCTCGACCCGCTCTTCTCGTTCTTCTGGAAGTGGGAGATCGAGGGCCTCGAGCACGTCCCTTCCGAGGGCGGGGCCATCGTGGCGCCCAACCACCTCTCGGTGTTCGACCACTTCGCGGTCGCGGCCGCGCTCCCGCGGCGCATCACCTACGTCGGCAAGGCCGAGTACATGGACAGCTGGAAGACCCGCTACGTCTTCCCGGCGCTCGGCATGATCCCGATCGACCGCGGCGGCGGCAGCGCCGCCGAGCGGGCCCTCGACAAGGCGGCGCAGCTCCTCGACTCCGGTGAGCTGTTCGGCATCTACCCCGAGGGCACCCGCAGCCGCGACGGCGACCTCCACAAGGGGCACACCGGGGTCGCCCGCCTCGCGCTGCGCACCGGGTGTCCCATCCTCCCGGTCGGCCTCCAGGGCACCCTCGAGGTGCAGCCCCCGGACTGCTCGCTGCCGAAGGCGTTCAAGACGCTGCGGGTCCGCTTCGGCCGCCCGGTCGACGTCACCCGCTATCTCGACAGGGCCGACGACCGCATGATCCTGCGCCAGATCACCGACGAGGTGATGTTCGAGGTCAGCGAGCTCTCCGGCCAGCGCTACGTCGACACCTACGCCACCAAGAAGAGCGAGGACATCCCCACCGAGACCGCCCGGGTGGCGGGGCCGGTGCTGGCGGGTGCGCCGGGCTGAAACCGCTCGGGGGGTCCGGGCCGCGGCGTTACGCTCGCCGCATGCCCGACGTCCTCACCATCTCCCTGCCCGACGGCTCGTCCCGGGAGCTGCCCGAGGGCTCGACGGCCGGCGACCTCGCCGCCGCCATCGGCTCCCGGCTGGCGAAGGCGGCGGTCATCGCCGAGGTGAACGGCGTCGAGCGCGACCTCGTGTGGCCCCTGGCCGACGGCGACACGGTGAGCATCGTGACCGAGACCAGCGACCGGGGCCTGTTCACGTTGCGGCACTCCACGGCCCACGTGCTCGCCCAGGCCGTGCTCGACCTCTTCCCGGGGGCGACCTTCGGGATCGGGCCTCCCATCGAGAACGGCTTCTACTACGACTTCGAGCTCCCCGACGGCGCCACCTTCAACCCCGACGACCTCGAGCGGATCGAGGCGCGGATGCGCGAGATCATCGCCGAGCGCCAGCCCTTCGTCCGCGACGAGATCACCGAGGACGCCGCTCTCGAGCTCTTCAAGGACCATCGGTACAAGTGCGAGATCATCCGCGGCGCCGCCGAGGACCCGATGTCGGCCACGGAGACCGGGCTGGTGCGCACCTACGAGAACCCGCCCCGGTTCATCGACCTGTGCCGGGGCCCCCACGTGCCCGACACCGGGCGCCTCGGTCACTTCAAGTTGATGCGGGTGGCCGGCGCGTACTGGCGCGGCGACGAGAAGAACCCGATGCTCCAGCGCATCTACGGCACCGCGTGGCCCTCGAAGAAGGAGCTGGACCAGCACCTCCACAACCTCGCCGAGGCCGAGAAGCGCGACCACCGCAAGCTGGCCGCCGAGCTCGACCTGTTGAGCTTCCCCGAGGAGATCGGCGGCGGGCTGGCGGTGTGGCACCCGAAGGGGGCGGCGGTCCGCAAGCTCATGGAGGACTACAGCCGCGAGCGCCACGAGCGCGGCGGGTACGACGCCGTCTACTCGCCCCACATCGGGCGGTCGACGCTGTGGGAGACCAGCGGGCACCTCGACTTCTACGCCGACGGCATGTACCCGCCGATGGAGGTCGACAACGGCGACTACTACCCGAAGCCGATGAACTGCCCGTTCCACATGCTGATCTTCAAGAGCAGCCAGCGCAGCTACCGCGACCTGCCGATGCGGCTGTTCGAGCTCGGCACCGTGTACCGCTACGAGCGCTCGGGCACCCTGCACGGCCTCATGCGCATCCGGGGGTTCACCCAGGACGACGCCCACATCTTCTGCACCCCCGAGCAGGTCGTGGACGAGGTGGGCGAGCTGCTCGAGTTCGTGTTGTCGGTGCTGCGGGCCTTCGGGTTCAGCGAGTTCGAGGCCAACCTCTCCACCCGGCCGGAGGACAAGTGGGTGGGCACCGACGAGCGGTGGGAGCTGGCCACCGAGGCGCTGCGCACCGCGCTCGAACGCGAGGGCCTGCCCTACGAGGTCGACGAGGGGGGCGGGGCGTTCTACGGCCCGAAGATCGACGTGAAGGTGCGCGACGCCATCGGGCGGAAGTGGCAGCTGTCCACCATCCAGGCCGACTTCAACCTCCCCGAGCGCTTCGGGCTCGAGTACGTGGGCGCCGACAACGCCCGCCACGAGCCGGTGGTGCTGCACCGGGCGCTGTTCGGGTCCGTCGAGCGCTTCTTCGGGGTGCTCCTCGAGCACTACGCCGGCGCCTTCCCGGTGTGGCTGGCCCCGGTGCAGGTGCGGGTGCTGCCGGTGCGCGACGACCACGACACCTACGCCCATCGCGTCGTCGACCGTCTGCGGGCCGAGGGCTACCGGGCCGACTACGTCGACGCCTCCGAGCCGCTCGGGTCGCGCATCCGCCGCGCCAAGCTCGAGAAGCTGCCCTACGTGCTCGTCGTGGGCGACGACGACGTGGAGCACGGCACGGTGGGCGTCAACCCCCGCGGCGGGGAGGTGGAGCGGGGCGTGACCTGCGACGAGTTCGAGGAGCGCCTCGCCGTCGACGTGTTGGCCCACGTCTGATGCGGTCGTGACCGGCGATCCCGACGGCGGCGCGTCGCAGGGCCCGTCGGCCGCACCGCCGGCGCTGGCCCACCTGTGGGCCGGCTGGCGCAGCACCTACATCATGGCGGTGAGCGAGCCCGACGACACGTCGCTGGCCCCCGACGCCGAGGGGTCGCTGTTCGAGCGGATCCTGCGCCTGCCCGACGACGAGGGCTTCGTCGTGCACCGTGGTCCGACCTGCTCGGTGCTGCTCAACGCCTACCCGTACACCTCGGGGCACGTGCTGGTGCTGCCGAACCGCGCGGTGGCCGAGCTCGAGGGCCTCACCGGCGACGAGCTCGAGGAGCTCGCCCGGTCGACGCGTGACGCGGTGGTGGCCGTGAAGCGGGCCTATCGCTGCGACGGGGTGAACGTGGGCATGAACCTCGGCCGAGCGGGAGGAGCGGGGGTGCCCGACCACCTCCACGCCCACGTCCTGCCCCGGTGGGCCGGTGACACGAACTTCATGACCTCGGTGGCGCTGGCCCGCGTGCTGCCCGAGCCGCTCGACGAGACGTGGCGCCGCCTCACCGAGGCCTGGCCCGGCTGACCCGCTCGGAGGGCCCGCGACGGCGTTCGGGCCCGGTGGGACCAAGGTCCCGACCTGGCGGGCCACCGGTCACGACTGGGCCTCTTCGGCGCCCGGGGCGGTGGCGGGTGGGTGAGACTGCCGCCGTGCCCCGTTCGTCCGTCCTTCGCGCCCTCGTCGGCGTGGTCGTCGGTGCCCTGGTCGGGCTGTCGGCGTGCGGTGGGTCCTCCGGCGGCGCCGGGGCTCCCGGGGGGGAGGAGGCCGCCACGTTCCCCGGCGGGCGTCCGGAGCCGGCCAAGGAGGTCGGCGAGCTCGTGCTGACCGACCACTCGACGGATCCGGCGGGGGAGCCGTTCCCGATGAGGGCCCCCGAGGGCGAGCTGCTGCTCGTCTACTTCGGCTACCTGTCGTGCCCCGACGTCTGCCCGCTCACGATGGCCGACACGGTGAGCGGCCTCGAGGAGCTCGATCCCGAGGACGCCGACCGGGTGGAGGTGGCGTTCGTGACCGTCGACCCGGCGCGCGACGACCCGGCCCGGATGGTGGGCTACCTGGAGCACTTCTTCCCCGAGGGCGGCGCCCACGCGCTGCGCGAGGCCGACGAGGGGGCCCTCAACGGGGTCACCTACCGCTTCGGCGCCAAGTGGGAGGCCGAGCCCCACCAGCCCGGCGACTTCTACGCCGTCGCCCACACGGGCGACACCTACGTGGTGGACGACACCGGGCGGGTCGTGTGGGCCTGGCCCTTCGGCACCGCCGGTGAGGAGCTCGCCACCGCCGTCCGCTCGCTCCTCGCGACGACCTACCCCTCGACCTGACCCCTGACACGAGACCCCCCACATGAGAAGGATTCCCCTGATGCGACTGCACCCCCCGTCACTGCGTCACGCCGTTCCCGTCGTCCTCGCCGCTGCGCTGGCGCTCGGCGGCCTCACCGCCTGCGGCGACGACGGTTCGAGCTCGTCGAGCGGCACTACCGCCGTTCCCGGCACGACCACCCCGGTCGAGGTCGGGGTCGTCGCCACGGGGGCGTGGGCGCGCAGCTCGCCCATGGTGGCCGAGGCGGGCGCGGCCTACATGACCCTCACCAACACCACCTCCGAGGACGCCGAGCTGGTCGGTGCGTCGGTGCCGGCCGCGGTGGCGGCCGCCGCCGAGGTGCACGAGACGTCGATGGGCGACGGCGGCATGATGTCGATGCAGCAGGTCCCGTCGGTCACCGTGCCCGCCGACGGCTCGGTGGAGCTGGCCCCGGGCGGTTTCCACATCATGTTGCTGCAGCTGGCCGAGCCGCTCGTGGCCGGCGAGGACATCCCGATCACGCTCTCGTTCGCCGACGGCGACGAGGTGATGGTGGTGGCCACCGTGCGCGACGCCTGACCCTCCCGGTCGACCCGGCCGGCCGCGGATGGTGCGGCCGGCGACCGCAGGGCTACGGTCGGCGCGCCATGGCCGACGACCCGACCCCCGATGATCCCCGCGACGACGACCCCGCAGGGCCGGCGTCGGGGACCGGTGGGGTCCCGGCGGCGGACCGCTCGGCAGACCGTTCGGACGACCCGGCCGACCACGCCGGCGGCGGGGACGGCGCCGGTCCCACGGTGCCCCTCTCCGACGACGAGATCCGCGACTCGCTGCCCGACGACCTCGACGCCGCCGGGTACGTCGGGCCGTACATGTTCCCGAACAACAACCGCCGCCGGATCCCCGCCTACCTGTACTGGGGCATCGCCGCGGTCTGCCTCGTCCTGTGGTTCGTCAACCGTGACGGCGACAACCCGCTGGTCAACGGGGGGTTCCTGGTGGCCGGGGTGTCGCTCGTCCTGATCGGGCTCTACAGCTTCTTCGCGGGCTGGGACCTCGACGTCGACGAGCGTGACGCGCTGGTGGTGGCCACCCGCCAGGTCGGCTTCCCGGTGGGCCACGCCTCGGCCCAGATGGGCTGGCGGGGGATCATGAGCCGCCCCACCTGGCGGATCCTGCTCTACTCCGCCGACGATCCGCCCGAGAAGCGGGGCCTGGTGCTCGTCGACGGCGTCGACGGCGAGGTCGTGGAGTGGTTCGTGGAGGACAACCCCGAGGACTGGTCCGACCTGAACCGTCAGTGACGGCCGGGGCGCAGCGAGGGCGATCAGCTCGGTATGAGGGATCCGCGCCTCGTCCGCTTCGGCCGCGTGGCCGACCAGAGGAGATACCCGACGTCGGTGAGCAGGAGTCCCACGCCGGCGAGCTTCAAGGTGGAGCCGTCGACGCCGGTGACCGGCAACGCTCCCGCCACCGCCCCCCCGGCTCCTGCGCCGGGGGTCGTGCCGATCGGCGTGATGGTGACGCCGGCGGGCGGGGGCACCGGGGGCGGCGCCGGCCCGGGGGGCACGGTCGTCGGGGGAGGCGGCGGTGGGGAGTCCTCGTCGGTGACGACGATGCCGACGTCCTGGTCGGCGCCGTCGGCGCGCTCGGTCGCCGCGCCGAGGACCGGGCGTCCGTTCACGAGCGGCCCGAAGGTCACGATGCCGGCCGTCCCCTCGGTGGGGGCGGTGGCCGGCGGTGGGTCTGGCGTCGGCGCAGCGCCGTCGTCGGGAGCCCCGCCGGGCGGGCCCGGGGCCGGTGGGGCTGGGTCCGGCGGTTCGATCGCGTCGATGGGCGGAACGGGGTCGAGGGGCTGGGTGGATCCGCTGCTCGGGATCGGGGCGGGGTCGGGCGTCGAACCTCCGTCGGTCGTCTCGACCGCCAGTTGTGGCTCGGCGGCGGCCGACGGCGCGGCCTCGACGGGTCCGGTGACGTCGTCGGCCGACGCCAGTGGCGCACCGAGGAGCCCCACTCCCAGGACAGCGACGCCGACGATGGCGACCGCCTCGAGCCGGCGGCGCCCGGCAACTCCCCATCGCGTCATGGTGGGCCCCCCGGCTCCGTCGTCCGCGGGCTCCGGGCGACACCTCGGCGTCGCCCGGCACGCGGCCTGAAGCGGTGAGTATGTTCGCTCGGCCCGGTGCTGGCAACCGGTCCGTGCCGTCGGGCCCGGTCGTGGTCCGGGGGCGCGTCGCCGCGAGGCGAGGCGCGGACGAGCGTCACGCTGCGTGACGCGAGCCCGGCCCCGGCCCCTCCCCTCGCCGCGGTTCAACGCTCGCCCGGGCGGTCGTCAGGGTCCGACGGCACGGCAAGGGACGCTTGCGTGTGCGCGCGAAGCGTGACAAGGTTCGCCTCGCCATGTGACGGTTGACACGCTCGACCGGAGAGGTATCGGCATCGGGGGCTCGATCCTTGAGCGGAAACCTCTCCGGACCTCCGGGGGGAGGAGAGCGGGCCGCTCCGATCGTGGTGAAGGGGGGAGTCAGGACCGCCGCGCTCTCGGGCCGAGGTCCGGGTCTCCGTGCAGTGACCACATCCATCGACACCATGGAGACACGATGCAGATCAGATTCAGAGGGCGACGGGCCGTTGCCCTCGCCGCCACCGCCGGGCTGGTGACCGCCAGCCTCGGCTTCCTCGGAGGGACCGCCGGCGCCGCCGGACCGTCCACGCCGACCCCACCTGCGGCGGGCTCGACCTCGACCGCCCAGAACGACTGCACCGCAGCGAACCCCGATCCTGCCGCGCCCCCGGGCTCGACGGTCGTGAACCCGCTGATCGTGACGATCGCCGGCCAGTCACCGGACTCCGATCTCTACCCGGTCGGCGCCAGCGCGGCGTGGGGCGGTCAGCTCAGCCTCTTCATTCCGCCCGAGTACAGTCAGAACGTCATCGCCAACTTCCCGATTCCGGGCTTGACCCTGAACAACGTCGGGGTTCGCGTCAGGTCGGTCGACATCGACGCCTCGAACACCGTGCAGGGCGGGTTCACCTATACCGTCCCCGCGCCGGCCATCCAGAAGTCCGCTCCCGACCTGGTGAACGGCAACACGTTCCTGTTGCCTGACCTCATCCAGGGGACGGTTACCTCGGACGGTGGCGACGGTGGAAGCATCGCCTTCACCCCCGGTGCGGTGGTAGTGGACACCATCCTCGACATCAATCTACAGCCGAACACCTCGCTCACCTGCCTGAGCGCGGTCACCAACAACGGTGACGGCACCGTCGATCCCGGTGAGGGCCCGACCTTCGGGATCGTCGCCCAGCCCTCGGCCGTGATCGGTCTCAACGCCACCAGCCCGACGGTCGCCCCCGTCTCGGCCACGGTCAGCTCGGCCGCGGCGACCTCGACGGTCGCGGTGCCGGGTACTCCGGCGGTGCCGCAGATCAGTCTGGCCGCCGGTGGGGTGAGCAGCGGGACCCCTGCGGCGATCACCGGCTACGCCGTCGCCCCCGTCACAGCAGTCGGTTCGGCGACGATCAGCCCGAGCGGCGTGCTCACCTACACCCCGCCGAACAACACCTTCGAGGACGTCGAGACGTTCGAGGTCACCGTGACCGACGCCCTCGGTCAGACGGGTACCGGGACCGTGACCCTCGACGTGAGGGCTGGCGACGCCGCCGACCAGATCGTCCTCCTCGAGGTCGAGGCCGGCCTTGGGCTCTACATCGAGGAGTGCGGCCCCGGCGACCCGGCCAGCGACTGCACGATCGAGATGAGCGGTATCACCCTCAACGGTCGGCCCCAGCCGTCCACCGGCGTGATGAACACGCTGACCCTGGTCGATTCCCGGGGTCTCCCCCTGCCGTGGACGCTCACCGCCCAGCTCGCCGATGACCTGGTGAACTCGACGCCCCCGAACGGGACGGACGCCTTGACTGGGAACAACCGGATCGAGTCCGATCAGATGACGCTGCAGGGCCAGAGCTGCAACGTCCTCTTCGGTGGTGACTTCAGCGACACCACCCCGGGTACCCCAGGCACCCTCGACGGTGTCGTGACGGTCTGCCAGGCCGCCGTCGGCGCCTCCGGCGGTACCTTCACCGCCGACGCCGGGCTCTCGCTCAACGTGAACCCGGACATCTACGTCGGCACCTACACCGGCACCATCAACTTCCTGCTCGCCTGACCGAGCCGGAATCGCAGCACGGATCGGGGGCGGCGTCTCGGCGCCGCCCCCGCTTCCCGTCCCCCTACCCCGAACGAGGCCATGACCGCTCACCGCCGTGCCCGCCCCCCCCGCATCGCCGTCGCCCTCGCCGCGCTCCTGGCCGCCACGGCACTCCTCGCCGGCCCGGCCGGCGCCGCCGACAACGGGCAGTTCTCCGTCTTCCCCACCGCCGGCGAGGGTGCCAACCAGCGCTCCTTCTTCGTCTACAACCTCGATCCCGGTGGCAGCCTCAAGGACTCGGTCACGGTCACCAACTCGACCGACGCCCCCATCACCTTCTTCCTCTACGCCTCCGACGTCCAGGAGAACCCGGATGGCGCCTTCGCCCTCGGCAACCCCGACGACCCCACCTCCGACGTCGGCGCCTGGGTCGAGCTGCCCACCGACAAGATCACCGTGCCGCCCCAGACGGCGGCCAACATCCCGTTCTCGCTGAACGTCCCCACCGACGCCACCCCCGGCGACCACGCCGGCGGCATCGTCGCCCTCAACGAGGCGGTCCGGGCCGGCGACGAGGGCGGCGACCCCGACAGCAACGTCAACGTCGCCGGCCGCGACGGCGTCGGGGCCCGCATCTACCTGCGGGTCAAGGGACCCGTCGAAGCGGGCCTGGCCGTCTCCTCGGTCAGCTTGTCCACGAGCTCGAGCACCGGCTTCCGCTTCGGGGCCCCCGCCGCCGGTTCGGTCAGCTACCGGATCGTCAACACCGGCAACGTGCGCGTGAGCCCCACCGCCACCGCCAGGGTCGAGGGCCTGTTCGGGCTCGGCGCGCAGACCCTCGAGCCCCGGGCGCTCCCCGAGCTCCTTCCCGGTGCCTCGGTGGAGATCACCGAACCCGTCGACAGCCTCCCGCCCCTCGGGTTGCTGACCGCCAGCGTCGACGTCACCGGCACGACGCAGGGGGACGGCGACGTTGCCGCCAGCGGGGACGACATCGCCCTGGCCATGCCCTGGTTCCTCCTCCTCGTCGTCGCCCTCGTCGTCGCCGCCGTGATCATCCGACGACGCCGCTCCCGCCGCCCCCCGGCGTCACCCGCCCCCACCGGCAGCGGCACCGGCCCGGGGTCGCCGGCCGACACGCTGGTCGGCACGCCGTGACCCGGGCCGCGTCGGTCTCGGCCCGCCTCGCCGCCGCGGCTGCGGTCGCGCTGGTGCTGTCCGTCGTGGGCACGTCGCTCGCCGCCGCCCAGGCCCCGTCACCCACCCTCTCCCCGGTTCCCGGGCTCCTGTCGCCCGGCCAGACCGTCACGGTCACCGGGGCGGGCTGGGCGCCCGGTGAGTTCGTGTCGCTGCAGGTGTGCGGCAACGACGGTGTCAACGGGTCGGCCGACTGCGACGTGGCCAACGCCGAGTCGTTCTACACGGAGCGGGCCGAGTTCAGGGCGACCGTCGTCGTCACCATCCCGCCGCGGCCGTGCCCATGCGTGATCCTCGCCGTCGGGGCCCTCACCGAGGCCAGCACCCCGATCGCCATCGCCGGCACCACCTCGGCCCCCGTGAGCTCCGACTCCCCGCTCGTCAACCCCGACATCGGCGCCACCCTCCGCGTCGACCGCGCCGTCGTCGAGGACGACGGCGGGTGGCCGTCCTGGTTCGGCGCCCCCGCGGCGCGGACCCTCGTCCTCACCGTCACCAACACCGGCACCACCGCGGTGAACCAACCGTTCATGAGCATCGCCTACGGCAAGGGCGATGACCCGAGGACGGTCATCGACGCCCCCGCCGTGCCGCCGATCGCCGCCGGTCAGACCGCGGTGGTGCGGGTGCCCTTCGAGCTCGACGCGCTGTCCTACGGCACCTACCGGGTGGCCGGCGACCTCGGCGTCGTCGGGAACCGCGTGGAGTTCCAGACCACCGCCGCCACCTGGCCGTGGGGCCTGGTGCTCGTCGCACTCGCGTTGGCGCAGGCCGTGCTGCTGGCCGTCCGCAACATCGCCCGACGGCGCCTCGCCCGCCAACGCCGCGACGCCGAGGCCGCCGAGCTCTCCGTCGCCGCAGCCCAGACGCCGCCGGCCGAGGGGACCGAGCCCCCGGCCGACCACACCGGAATGACGAGATCCAACCGCATCCCCGACCCAGTCGGTGCTGCGGGTCCGCACGACAGCTGAACCAACCGGGGGGACGACACACATGGGGACCATCCGCCGACGCAACGTCCGCAAGCGGGCCTGGCTGGCCCTGGGGGCCGCAGGGCTCCTGGCCGCCGAGGCCCTGACGTTCCTCGTCGCCGCGCCCGGCGCCGTCGCCGCCGAGGTGACGGTCGCCCACTCCTGTACGGCCAGCAACATCCAGCAGATCTCCAGCGGACCCCTCGGGGCGGCGATCGCCGGCGGCATCGCCCCCACGTTCGGCTCGACCCCGTACGGCCTGTCCGTCCCGGTCGACGCCACCGCCACCGCCACCGCCGCGCCGGGTGGAACCGTTTCGTACCAGGTGGTCGTCGAGGTCGACCTCCAGGCCAAGGTCATCGACTCGCTGTTCAACGACGTCATCCCCGGGCTCGTCGCCCAGGGGCAGGGGGCACTGGCGCCGTCGACCTACCTCGAGGAGACCATCTCGAACCTCGTCATCCCGTTCCCCGTCCCGGCGGGCACCACGATCAGCGGCACCCCGACCGCCAGCGGCGGAGGGGCCACGGCGTCGGTGGCCGGGGACGACGTGCGGGTCACCATCCCGTCCATCTCCGCCGGCGCCTACCAGGCCGGCACCGGGACTCCGCCCAGCACGATCGTGTCGGGCGGGGTCGTGACCACCACCCTGAACTTCACGACGGTGGTGGACGGCGGGGTCGCCGGCGGCACCGTCGTCCCGTTGAACCCCGGTCCGGCGAGCTTCAACCTCTCCTACAGCGTCGGACTCGTGGCCCTCGCGTCGAGCGGCGGGGTGACCGCCACCCAGACGTGCACGACCAACGGGTCCGTCGTCCTGGCCACCACCGAGGTCGTCGCCGGCAGCGGCTCCTCGTCGAGCAGCTCCAGCTCGTCCTCCTCCAGCTCGAGCTCGTCCAGCACCAGTTCGACGAGCACCAGCACGTCGTCCACCTCGACCTCGTCCACCTCCACCTCCTCCACCTCGACGTCCACGACCTCGACCACCGCCCCCGAGGCCGAGGCGTCCACGATCTTCGCCACCTGCACGGCCAGCGACGTCGCGGAGGTGCCCGGCGGGAACCCGCTGGTGACGCCGACCGTCGTGGAGGGCGTGAAGACCGCCGAGTACCGCTGGGAGTCGCCGTGGACCTCTTCGGTGGCGCCCACCGCCACCGGCGCCACCTACGAGGCGGAGCTCAGCTTCGACTTCCAGGCCGCCAACCTCGCCACCCTGGTGAACGAGGTGGCCCCCGGTGCGAGTGCCCAGGTCCCCGGGCTGGGTGACACCGCGTTCCTCGAACAGGACCTCACCGACTTCACGATCGACTTCCCGCTCCCCGAGGGCGTCACGGTCAGCGGGACGCCCACCGCCACCGGCACCGGGATCGGCGCAGGGGCGACCGTGACCGCCGCCGCCGGGAAGGTGTCCCTCGTCCTGCCCCCGATCGCCGTGGGTAGCTACAACCCGGGGGCGACGGTGAGCCCGCAGCGCCCCCCCGTCGCACCGTTCGTCGTCACGCTCACCGTCGAGCTCGACGGTGACCAGCCCGTCGAGGCGCTGGTGCCCACGGCCGGCACGTTCGACCTGAAGTACGTCACCGGCGTCACCCTCGGCGAGTCGCTGTCCGGTGGCGCGACCGCCGTGCAGACCTGCGTGCTCAGCGCCACCGCCCCGCCGCCCGTGGCACCCGGGCCCACCACCGTCCCGCCCGCCCCGGCTGATCCGGCTGACCCGGCGGCGGCGCCCACGTCGGCGCCCGCGCCGGCCGGAGCCGTCACGCCCACCGGCGCACTGCCCTACACCGGCGTCGACGTCGGAACGCTCCGACTGGTCATCCTGGCGCTGCTGCTCATTGACATGGGCTATCTGATCCTCACCGCCACGACCGAACGGACCCCGATGGAGTTCCTCCGGCGCCGGTGACCGGGCCCGCCGGTCCGACCTGAACCGTCAGTGACGACGTTGTGCGTCGAGGGCGCGTTCGGCGGCCACGAGGTTGTCGCGTCCCACCCGCACCGCGGCCCGGACGACGTCGAGCGCGCCGGCCGTCCCACTGCCGGCGATCGTGCCGCGGCGCGTCCAGTCGTTGGCCGAGAAGCGGGCGGCCTCGTCGGCGAGCTCGCTGGCGTGGTCGTCGACCTGGTCGAGGGCGTCGGCCAGGCTCTCGTGCACCGACGCGTCCCAGGTGCGGTGGGCGGGATCGACGACCGCGGCGTGCAGCAGCGGGGTGGCGGCCAGCCGGATCTGGTGCAGGGCCTCGCGCTGCAGGGCCCAGGTCCGGACGGCGTCGACGACCAGCTCGACCGCGCTCTGGCCGTCGGGGCCCAGGCGCTGGGCGAGCTCGTCGACGCTCTCGTCGTCGTCGAGCGGGCGCAACGCGCTGCGGTAGCGGCGGGGGAAGGATCGCAGTGCCACGACGGCGTCGGCCGGGGGCAGCGACGACAGGTCGTAGGAGCTCATGAGCGGTCCACCTACCCGTGGCGCTCGTCGGGCCGCCCGGCGATCACCGCGGCGGCGAGGTGGTCGGGGAGGACGTCGTAGCGCGACGGCGTCACGTGGAACCGGCCGCGGCCACCGGTGCGCGACCGGAGGTCCGTGCCGTAGTGCGTCAGCTCCGAGGCGGGGACCTCCGCCAGGATCGTCGTGTCCCCGGCGTCCCCCGGCTCCGTGCCCAGCACCCGCGCCCGCCGGCTGTTCAGGTCGCCCATCACGTCGCCCTGCATCTCGGTGGGCACCGTGACCTCGACGCGGGAGACCGGCTCGAGGACGACCGGACCGGCGTCGGTGAGCGCCGCCCGCAGGGCCAGGCGTCCCGCCATCTTGAAGCTCATCTCCGACGAGTCGACCGGATGGTGCTTGCCGTCCACGCACCGCACCCGGACGTCCACCACCGGGAACCCGTGGACGCCGCCCTCGGCCATGGCCTCGACGACGCCCTTCTCCACGGCGTGCACGAACCCCTTCGGGATGGCCCCGCCGACGATCTCGTCGACGAACTCGAACCCCTCACCCCGGTCGAGGGGCTCGACGACCAGCTCCGCCACCCCGAACTGGCCGTGGCCGCCGCTCTGCTTCTTGTGCCGGCCCTCGGCGCGGCCGGTGGAGGTGATCGTCTCGCGGAACGCGGTGCGCACGTCCTCGGTGACCACCTCCACGCCGAACGCCCGCGCCAGCCGCTCGATCGTCACCGCCAGGTGCATCTCGCCGAGCCCCGACAGCACCGTCTGGCCGATCTCGTCGTCACGGTCGAGGCGCAACGCCGGATCGTCCACGAGGATCCGGTGCAGCGCGGTGGCCAGCTTGTCCTCGTCGGCGGGTGAGGCGGCCGCCACGGCGACCGACGCCACCGGCTCCGACGGCGACGGCGCGGGCACGACGACCGGGGTGCCCTTCGGGGCGAGGGTGTCACCGGCCGCGGCGTCGTTCAGCTTGGCGACCGCGGCGATGTCGCCGGCGGGCACCGCCGCCACCTCGTCGCGGTCCCGGCCCCGGAACGTGAAGATCCCGTGCAGCCGCTCGTCGGCCCCCGTGCGCCCGTTCACCAGGTGGTCGTCCTGGGCCACCGTGCCCGACAGCACCTTGAACAGCGCCACCCGCCCGACGAACGGGTCCGACATGGTGCGGAACACCTGGGCCAACGGCTGGCCGGTGGCATCGGGGACCACCTCGACGAGGGTGTCGCCCGCTTCGACCTCGATCGGGGGCCGGTCGAGCGGTGACGGACCGATCTCGCAGATGAAGTCGGCCAGCCGGTCGACACCGATCACCTCCGTCGCCGAGCCGCACACCACCGGGAACACGGTGGCGTCGTCCACGCCGACGGCCAGCAGCCGCTCGAGCTCCTCGAACGCGGGCGTCTCCCCGGTCAGATACCGCTCGAGCACCTCGTCGTCGGCGACCACGATCCCCTCGACCAGGTTGTCGTGCACCTCGTGCTCGACGTCCGCCATCTCGTCGGGGACCGGCCCGGCGGTGTGGGTGCCCCCGTCGTAGAGGTACGCCGTGTCGGTGAGCAGATCGGCGACCCCGTGGAACGCCCCCTCGGTCCCGATCGGCAGCTCGAGAGGGGCCACGCCCGCGCCGAAGACCTCGCGCAGCTCGGTGAGCGTGGCGTCGAACGACGATCGGTCGCGGTCCAACTTGTTGACGAACACCATGCGGGGCAGTCCGAGGGACTCGGCCACCTGCCAGAGCCGGCGGGTCTGGGCCTCCACGCCGTCGACGGCGCTCACCACGAACACGGCCAGGTCGACGACCCCGAGTGCCGTCACGGCGGCGTCCTCGAAGTCCGGGTAGCCGGGGGTGTCGATCAGGTTGACCTTGTGGCCCTTCCACTCGAAAGGGGCCAGCGCCAGGGAGACCGAGAGGCGGTGCCGGTGCTCCTCGGGCTCGGTGTCGCACACCGTCGTGCCGTCCTCCACCCGGCCGGCCCGACCGAGCACCCCGGCCTCGACGAGGAGCGCCTCGGCGAGGGTGGTCTTGCCGGACCCGCCGTGCCCGACGAGGGCCACGTTGCGGATCCGATCCGTCGCCACGACCTCCACCTGGACTCCTTCCGGGCGGCCCCGCGGGGTGACCACCGATGTCGCACGGGCTCCTCGCTGGAGCGTACGTCGACCACCGAGGACCTGCTGGTAGCCTGCCGGGCACATTCGGCGCCCGTCGCGAACGGGGGCCACGACTCACCGACGGGAGCAGCCATGCTCGACGGGCACTGGCGTTCGAACATCGAGAAGGGGCTCCGCCCCGTCGGCCGCAACATCCGCCGCACCGGGATCTCCGCCGACCACCTCACCGCGCTCGGGGTCGTCATGGCGGCCGGCGCGGCCGTGGCCATCGGCGCGGGCAACCTGCACCTCGGCCTGTTGCTGCTGGTCCTCACCGGCATCCCCGACGCCCTCGACGGCGCCGTCGCCAAGGCGTCTGGCACCGCCGGGCCACGTGGTGCGTTCTTCGACAGCACCGCCGACCGCGTGTCCGACTCGCTGGTCCTCGGCGGCGTGGCCTGGTACCTGGCCACCACCGACGGCGGGCTGGCTCCGCTGCTGCCCATGGCCGTGCTCGCCGCGTCGCTCGTCATCAGCTACGAGCGGGCCAAGGCCGAGTCGCTCGGCTTCGACGCCAGGGGCGGCATCATGGAGCGCGCCGAGCGTCTCGTGCTGCTCGGCCTCGGCCTCCTGTTCCAGACGCTGCTCGTCCCCGTGCTCTGGGTGATGCTCGTGCTCACCCTGGTCACCGCCGGCCAGCGCTTCGTGAAGGTCTGGCGCCAGGCGTCACGCGAACGCCCGCCGGTCGTCACCGCCCGCCGGGCGTCGCGGCGGCGGGCGGCGCGTTCCACGTCGCCGCAGTGGCGCAGCGGTCTGCGTTCCCGATCCCGACGCTGAGGCCGATGGGCCTCGATCCCGTCACCGCTGCCTACAAGGGCAGCGCCGCCTACGTGCGTCACGTCCCGCTGCCGGTGGCCTCCCTCACCGCCCGGGTGCTGTCGCGGGCCGCGGCCACGATCTCCCGGGAACGCCGGATGCTCGTCGCCCGCCACCTGCGCCGGGCCATCGGGCCCGAGCTCGACGGCCGTGACCTCGACCGGGCCGTCGACGCCACGTTCGACAGCTACGCGCGGTACTGGGTCGAGTCCTTCCGGTTGCCGGGCACGTCGTTCGAGGAGCTCGACGCGGCGATCACCGTCGACGGGTTCGAGCACATCACCGGCGCGCTCGACCAGGGGCGCGGCGTGATCCTGGCGCTGCCCCATCTGGGGGGCTGGGAGTGGTGCGGGGTGTGGCTGCGCCACGTGGCCCCGACCCCGGTGACGGTCGTCGTCGAGCCGGTCGAGCCCCCGTCGCTCTTCGAGTTCTTCGCCGACCTCCGCGAGAACCTCGGCATCCGGATCGTCCCCCTCGGACCCGAGGCCGCGCCCACGGTGCTGCGGGCGTTGAAGGACAACCACATCGTGTGCCTCCTCTGCGACCGCGACCTGGTCGGCGACGGGGTCGAGGTCGACTTCTTCGGCGAGACGACGACCATCCCCCCCGGACCGGCCACCCTGGCGCTGCGCACCGGCGCGCCCCTCCTGCCCACTGCCGTCTTCCACGAGGGTCGGGGCCATCGCGCCATCGTCCATCCGCCGCTCGACACCGACCGCCACGGCGGGTTCCGCGCCGACGTGGTCCGCGTCACCCAGGAACTCGCCGGCCAGCTCGAGGGGTTCATCCGCATCGCCCCGCTCCAGTGGCACCTCCAGCAACCCAACTGGCCGAGCGACTACGACGCCCTCGAGGCGATGGGCAAGCCGTACCGGCGTCCGTCGACCGGACCGTCCTCCCCGACGGCGGCCGCCGCCCGCGCCGCCACCGGCCCCCCGTCCGCACCCGGGGGACGGTGATGCGCATCGGGATGATCTGCCCGTACAGCCTCACCGTGCCGGGGGGCGTGCAGGGCCAGGTGCTCGGCCTGGCCAGGACGCTGCGGTCGATGGACCACGACGTGCGGGTCCTCGGTCCCTGCGACGGCCCGCCGCCCGACGCCGGGGTCACCCCGCTCGGCGACAGCATCCCGACCGCCGCGAACGGCTCGATGGCCCCGGTCGCCCCCGACGTCTCGGCACAGCTCCGCACCATCCGCGCGTTGCGCGACGAGCGCTTCGACATCGTGCACCTCCACGAGCCGCTCGCCCCCGGGCCCACCCACACCGCCCTGCTCTTCAAGTCCCAGCCGCTCCTCGGCACGTTCCACGCCGCCGGCGAGAGCGCGTCGTACCGCTGGCTCGGACCGCTCGTGCGCTGGGGGGCCGACAAGCTCGACCTGCGCTGTGCGGTGTCCGCCGAGGCCCGCGCCATGGCCGTGAAGGGCCTCGGCGGGCAGTACGAGCTGACCTTCAACGGCGTCGAGCTCGGTCCGTACGCGAAGGGGACCCCGTGGCCGACCGAGGGCCCCACCATCCTCTTCCTCGGCCGCCACGAGCCCCGCAAGGGCCTGGCCGTCCTGCTCGAGGCCATGGCCGAGCTCCCCACCGACGTGCGGCTCTGGGTGGCCGGCGACGGGCCCGAGACCGAGGTGCTGCGGCGCCGATCCGCCGGCGACGTCCGGGTCGAGTGGCTCGGCCGGGTGTCCGACGAGGAGAAGGCGGCCCGACTGCTGGGCGCCGACGTCTTCTGCGCCCCGTCGTTGCACGGCGAGTCCTTCGGCGTCGTGCTGCTCGAGGCGATGGCCGCCCACACCCCGGTCGTGGCCAGCGACCTCCCCGGCTACGCCAACGTGGCCCGGAGCGACCGGGACGGTCTCCTGGTGCCGCCGGGTGACGCCGCGGCGCTCGCTGCCGCGTTGCGTCGCGTCCTCACCGACCGGGACGTCGCCCGTCGGCTGGTGGCTTCGGGGGAGGAGCGTGCCGCCGAGTTCTCCATGGACCACCTCGCCGAGGTCTACCTCGAGCTCTACGCGAGGGTGCTCGGGTAGGACCCACCCCACCGGTACCATCGCCGCATCGAACGATCCGCCGAGGCCCCGTGAGCGACACCCCCCGACCTGTGTCACCGTCGAGGAACTGGGTGCTCGCCCTCTCCGTGGTCCCGGCCGTCGCCCTCGGCGTGGTCCTCACCGCGATCCTGGTCGTCGCCTTCGGTCCGGTCGGGCTGCTGGTCGGGCTCGCCGTCACGCTCGTCGTCGGGGGCTGGGTGCTCTCGTGGGCCGCGGTCGATCCCACCCCGGTGCTCCTCGACGCGCTCGGGGCGCGTCCCGCCGACCCGGTCGGCGAGGCGCGGCTGGTCAACGTCATGGAGGGCCTCGTGGCCACCGGGGGCGTCAACCCCCCGACCCTCCACGTCCTCGACGTCCCCTCCGCCAACGCCCTGGTCATCGGGATCGACGACCAGAACGTGCACATCGTGGCCACCTCGGGCCTCCTCGATCTCCTCGGGCGCGTCGAGCTCGAGGCCGTCCTGGCCCGGGCCGTCACGTTGATCCGCCAGGGCGGGCTGCCCGCCACCACCACGGCGGTGCGGGTGCTCCACGGGGCCCGCGGCGGCGCCACCCTGCTGGCCCGACCGGTCGTCGGTGTGCTGCGAGCGCGCCTGGGGCAGGGCGTCGGGCCCGACGACGATGTGCTGGCCGACCGTGGCGCGGTCGCCCTGACCCGGTACCCGCCCGGGCTCATCGCCGCCCTGTCGCGGCTGGCGGCGTCCGACACCGTGGTCGACCGGCCCCTGGCCGGCACCGCCCGGCTCTGGTTCGTCGACCCCCGTCCCCGCCCGGGCGACGACCGGGCGGCCATCTCCGACCGCATCGACGCGCTGGAGATGCTGTGACGACACCCCGGCGGGGTCGCCCCGCCGCGGTCACCGCCGGCCTGCTCGCCATCGTGCTGGTCGCCGCGGCGTGCTCGTCCGACGAAGCGGCTCCGGTCGCCACCACCACGACCGTCGCACCCACGACCACCACCACGGCGCCGGTGGTCCGCTCACCGTTGACGGGCCTGCCGGCGGCCGACCCCGCCGGCGAGCAGCACCCGGCCGTGTCGGTGAAGATGGACAACAGCCCCGAGGCCCGTCCCCAGGCCGGCATCAACCAGGCCGACGTCGTGTACGAGATGCGGGTCGAGGGCATCACCCGCTTCGCTCTCGTGCTGCACTCCCAGCTCCGCGACGACGTCGGGCCCGTTCGTTCGGCGCGGTCGAGCGACATCGACCTGGTCGCCGGGCTGTCCACCCCGCTGTTCGTCTGGTCGGGCGGGAACCCGGGCGTGACCGCCGAGGTCCTCGGCGCCGCCCGGGAAGGGGTCCTGACGAACGCGTCCTTCGACGTCGCCGAGCAGTTCTACTACCGCTCCCGTGAGCGTCCGGCCCCGCACAACCTCTACGTGAACCTCCTCCCGCTCGTGGCCGAGCGGGCGCCCGCCGGGCAGGGCCCACCCGCCCCCGTGTTCGCGTACCGAGTCGAGGGTGCGGCGGTCACCAACCCGTCGCTGCCCGTCGCGGGCGTGAGCATCGACTACGGCCTGGGTCGGGTCGAGTACGTCTGGGACGCAGACCGTGGGGGATGGGCGCGCTACCAGGTCGACGCCCGGCACCCCCGTCCCGACGCCGAGACCCGCGACGCCGACGGGGTGCAGGTGGCTCCCGCCAACGTGGTGGTCATGTTCGTCGACTACGGGGTGAGTGCCGCCGACAGCCGTTCGCCCCGAGCCGAGACGGTCGGTGAAGGCGAGGCGCTGGTGCTCACCGACGGCCAGCTCGTCCGCGGTCGCTGGGTCCGTCCCGTGCGCGAGCAGCCCGCCCAGCTGCTCGACGAGACCGGCGCCCCGATCCTGCTGACGCCCGGCCGGACCTGGGTGGCGCTCCCCCAGACCGGGGCCGGGGTCGTGCCGCTCGACCAGCTCACCGCCGACGAGCTCCTCGCCGAGGCCCGCTGAACGTTCCGGTCGGAGTGCCGATCCGCTTCGTGCCTTCGCGGGGGTGGGCCGTACACTCCGACCCATGGCAGATCACTTCTCCGAGGGACTCGACGAACGGGCCACCGGCACCCAGCTCGTGAAGCGGGGGCTCGCCGAGATGCTGAAGGGCGGCGTCATCATGGACGTCGTCGACCCCGAGCAGGCCCGGATCGCCGAGGACGCCGGCGCCGTCGCCGTCATGGCCCTCGAGCGCGTGCCGTCCGACATCCGTCGCGACGGCGGCGTGGCCCGCATGAGCGACCCCGAGATGATCGAGGGCATCAAGGCCGTCACCACCATCCCGGTGATGGCCAAGGCCCGCATCGGCCACTTCGTCGAGGCCCAGATCCTCCAGGCGCTCGCCGTCGACTACATCGACGAGTCCGAGGTGCTCACCCCGGCCGACGAGCGTCACCACATCGACAAGTGGGCCTTCACCGCCCCGTTCGTCTGCGGGGCCACCAACCTCGGCGAGGCCCTTCGTCGCATCTCCGAGGGCGCCTGCCTGATCCGCTCGAAGGGGGAGGCCGGCACCGGCAACATCGTCGAGGCCGTCCGGCACCTGCGCACCATCCTCGGCGACGTCCGACGGATCACCCAGGCCGACTCCGCCGAGCTGTTCGACTGGGCCAAGGAGCTGCGGGCGCCGCTCGGCCTCGTGCAGGAGATCGCCGAGACCGGGGCGCTGCCGGTGCCGCTGTTCTGTGCCGGGGGGATCGCCACCCCCGCCGATGCCGCGCTGGTCATGCAGCTCGGCGCCGAGAGCGTCTTCGTGGGGTCGGGCATCTTCAAGAGCGACGACCCGTCGACCCGGGCCAAGGCCATCGTGGAGGCCACCACCAACTTCCGTGACCCCGAGATCCTCGCCAAGGTCAGCCGGGGGCTGGGTGGGGCGATGCCCGGACTCGAGATCGGCGGGCTCGAGACCACCTTTGCCGACCGCGGCTGGTGAGTCCCGCTCGTCCCGGCCCCGGCCGGGCGAGGGGCTAGGGTCACCGCTCGTGCCCTCCACCGCTCCGTCGGAGCCCCCAGGTGTCGGCTCAGGTGGGCGTCCTCGCGCTCCAGGGCGCGTTCGTGTTGCACCTCCGGGCCTTCGAGCGGCTCGGGGTGCGGGCCTGCGAGGTCCGCACCGCTGACGAGCTCGCCGGCGTCGACGCCCTCGTCGTGCCGGGCGGCGAGTCGACCACCATGTCGAAGCTGCTCGACGCCAACGAGCTCTTCGACCCGATCGCGGTGCGCCTCGGCGAGGGGATGCCCGCCCTCGGCACGTGCGCCGGGATGATCCTCATGGCCGAGTCGATCATCGACGGTCGTGACGACCAACGGTCGTTCCGGGCCATCGACATCGACGTGCGCCGCAACGCCTTCGGCCGCCAGGTCGACTCCTTCGAGACCGACCTCACCGTGGTGGGCCTCGAGGAGGCCCCGGTGCACGCCGTCTTCATCCGGGCTCCCGTGGTCGAGCGGGTCGGACCCGATGTCGAGGTCCTCGCCGCCGTGGCCGGTGGCCCCGTCGCCTGCCGGCAGGGATCCGTCGTGGTCACCGCCTTCCATCCCGAGCTCTCCCCGGACCTGCGTCTGCACGAGCTCTTCGTCAAGGAGGTGATGGCGGCATGAGCCGGCCCGCCGTCACCCGTCCCGCCACCCGCCGGCCGAGGAGGGCGTGATGTCCGGTCACTCCAAATGGGCGACGATCAAGCACAAGAAGGGGGCCGCCGACAAGGCCCGCGGCAAGCTCTTCGCCAAGCTCATCCGTCAGGTGGAGGTCGCCGCCCGCGAGGGCGGCGGCGACCCGGACATGAACCCGACGCTGCGCACCATGTACCAGAAGGCGCGGGACGCCTCGGTGCCCCTCGACACCATCGAGCGGGCCATCAAGCGCGGCACCGGCGAGCTCGAGGGCGTCACGTACGAGCAGATCACCTACGAGGGCTACGCCCCGAACGGGGTGGCCGTGCTCATCGAGGTGCTGACCGACAACCGCAACCGCACCGGGGGGGACATCCGGTCGCTGCTCAAGAAGACCGGCGGCTCCATCGCCGAGCCCGGCGCGGTGTCGTGGCAGTTCGAGCGCAAGGGCGTGGTGATCGTCCCGAGCTCGGTCACCGAGGACGACATCATGCTGGCGGCCCTCGACGCCGGTGCCGAGGACATCGTCGACGAGGGCGACACCTGGCGGGTCACCTGCGCCCCCACCGACCTGCCCGCCGTGCGCCAGGCCCTCGAGGATGTCGGCATCGGGTTCGACAGCGCGGAGGTGACGATGGTGTCGAGCACCGCCGTCCTCCTCGACTCCGCCGAAGCCGCGAAGTCCGTCCTGCGGGTGATCGACGCCCTCGAGGACAACGACGACGTGCAGGACGTGTTCTCGAACTTCGACATCCCCGACGAGATCCTGCAGACCATCGACGCCTAGGGAGCGGTTCGTGACCATCGAGCGCGGCCGGCCCGCGCCAGCCTTCCGGCTCTGGGGCATCGCCGGCACCGACGACGCCCGACCGGGCCGGCGCGAGATCGCTCTGTCCGACTTCGCCGGTTCGACCGTCGTGCTCGTCTTCTACCCGGCCGACAACTCCCCGGTCTGCACCGTCCAGCTCAGCACCTACTCCGCCGACATCGGTCGCTTCGCCGACGTCGGCGCCCAGGTGCTGGCCATCAGCCCGCAGGGGCTCGACGAGCACGAGGCGTTCGCCGCCGAGCACGGGCCGTTCGCCTTCCCCCTGTTGTCCGACGTCGACAAGGAGGTCGGGCGGGCCTACGACATCCTCGGGCCGGTCGGCTTCTACCGGCGATCGGTGATCGTCGTCGACGGCGACGGGATCGTCCGGTGGGCGCACCGCGCCACCGCCGGGCTCACGTTCCGGCCGGTCGAGGAGATCGTCGACGTCCTCGCCGGCCTCGACTGAGCCCGGGGATCACTGCTCGTTGGCGACACCCAGGAGCCGGGCGCGGGTGAGCGACCGGAACCCCGTGGCCAGCGAGACGGCGGCGACCACCCACGCCACCGTGCCGATCACGAAGGCCAGCATCGGGGTGCCCGACCCGACCAGTGCGCCCGTCGACTGGCCGTAGGCGATCAGGATCAGGGGGAAGGTGACCAGACCCGCCGCCTGCTGGGCGGCGGCGGTCGACTTCACCCGGGCCGAGAGCCGCAGCACCAACGACAGGGCGATGGCGAGGAACGGGGGCAGGACCCAGAGGATCAGCAGCCACCACGCCGGGGTCGGGAAGAACCAGCCCCCGACCTTGCGCCCCACCAGGCCGTTGACGAGCAACGAGTAGATCCCGAAGCCGACGATCGTCGTGATGTACCCGGGGATGATGCTGGCCAGGAGCTTGCCCAGGTAGATCTCCCGCACGTCGGCGGGGGAGTGGGCCAGGAACTCGCCGGTGCCGCGCTCGCGCTCGCCCACGATCGTGGCGGCCCCGACCGCGGTGGAGATCGTCAGGGGCACGACGACGGCGATGGGGGCGAAGAGATAGACGGCCAGCACGTAGCCGACCTGCGTCGACGCGTCGACGTCCTGGGGCACCGCGGCCTGCGCCGAGGAGGGGAGCAGCTCGAGGGCCTGGGAGACCTGCTGGATGGCGCTCACGTTGCCGATGCTGGTGATGATGCTCAACAGGAACGCCGGCACGATGAGGAAGAAGAAGCCGCCGAGGAGCAGCATCGGCACCCAGAAGTCCTTGGACTCGATGAGCTGCTTCAGATCGGTGCGCATCACGGTGAACATGCGGGCGCGGTCGAGCGGTCGGCGGGTCCGGCGGCGGGCGTCGAGCGCCGGCGCGGTCATCGCCGGTCCTCCTCGGCGACGTCGATGCGGTTGCGGGGCGGTGCAGGCCGGTCCGGCAGGACGATCGGGGCGAGGCCGTCGTCGCCCCGCCCGGCGGCGGCCAGACGCTCGCGGTGGTCCCGCCGGACCGCGAAGTAGAGGTCTTCGAGCGTGGGGTCGTGGGGCTCGACGCGGGTGAGGCGGACGCCGTCGGCGACGAGGCGACCGATGAGGTCGGGGAGACGGGCGAGGTCGTCGAGTTGGACCTCGGCGACGCCCGGCCGCTCGGCCGCGGCGGGGGAGTAGGACACGACGCCGTCCCAGTCGGCGACGCAGGCGAGCGTCGCCGGGTCCTCGGCCGAGAGGTGCACCAGGTTGGGTGGCCAGTAGAGGCGGGTGAGCTCGTCCTGGGTGCCCGAGAGCAGGTCGGTGCCGGCGTCGAGGACGACGATCCGGTCGGCCAGCCCCTCCGCCTCGATGAGCAGGTGGGTGCACATGACGACGGTGCGGCCGCCGGCGGTCATCTCGCGGATCAGTTCGAGCACGGCGTGGGACGACTCGGGGTCGAGCCCGCTGGTCGGCTCGTCGAACAGCAACAGCTCGGGGTCGTGGAGCACCGAGCGGGCCAGCGCGAGGCGGGTCTTCATCCCCGTGGAGTAGCCGCCGACCTGCTGGTCGAGGGCCTCGACGATCCCGAAGCGGTCGGCGGCCTCGGTGATCGGCCCGTCGGCCCGTCGCCCGAGCCCGTAGAGCTCGGCCGCGTACTGGAGGTTGGCCCGCCCCGACAACCGGTCGTAGAGCGCCGGTTTGGCCGACACCACCCCGCAGCGCCGGCGGACGTCCTCGCCGTCGTGGTCCGGGTCCAGGCCGAACACCCGCACGGTCCCCTCGTCGGGGCTGAGCGCCCCGGTCACCATGCGGATGGCCGTCGTCTTGCCGGCACCGTTGGGACCCAGGAGCACGGTGATGCGGCCCTCCGGGACCAACAGGTCGAGGTCGTGGAGAGCGGCCACCGTCCCGAAGCGGCGGCTGACGCCGCGCAGCTCGACCGTGAGGGCCGGGTCGGGGGCGGTCGGCGGGGGAGGGGAGAGGGACTCGTCGGCGACGGACGGATCCGCGGTCACGGAGGGCACAGGTCGAGTCATCGGCACGATGATGCCGTCGGCTGAGCCCGGTTCCGCCGCGGTGGTGTCGTCCCGGCCCGTCCCGGTGCCGTCGGACGGGGCCGTCATCCCCGACGGACGAGGTCCACGCCGCTATCGTCGTACGGGTGTTCGTGCTCGGTGTCGACCCCGGCCTGTCCCGATGCGGGTACTGCGTGCTCGAGGCCCGTCCGGCCGCGCCCGGACGCCGGGCGGGGGCCCGAGCGCTCGCCCTGGGGGTGATCACCACCGCCCCGTCCGAACCGGTCCACCTCCGCCTGGCCGAGCTCCAGCAGGAGCTGCGGGCGCTCATCGCCGAGCACCGTCCGTCGGTCATGGCGGTCGAGCGGGTGCTGTTCCAGGTGAACGTGCGCACCGCCATGTCGGTCGGTCAGGCCAGCGGGGTCGCCATGGCCGAGGCGGTCGCCGCCGGGGCCGACGTGGTCCAGTACTCCCCGAACGAGGTCAAGTCCGCCGTCGCCGGCTGGGGCGGCGCCGGCAAGCAGGAGGTGCAACAGATGGTGCAGGCGCTGCTCGGCCTGGCCGTGCTGCCCGAACCCCCCGACGCCGCCGACGCCGCCGCGCTGGCCCTGTGCCACCTGGCGATGGAACCCCTCCGGCGGGCCGCCGCGGCCGCTGACTCCCGGGCCCGGGTGGCCCGGTGATCGGCTCGCTGCGGGGCACGCTGCTCGACCGGTTGCCGGCCGGCGAGGTGCTCGTCGAGGTGGCCGGCGTGGGCTACCGGGTCACGGTGGCCCCGGCGACGGCCGTCGCGCTCGGGGAGCCCGGCCGGGAGGTGTTCCTCCACGTCCACCACCACCGCCGTGAGGACGCCGAGACCCTCTACGGGTTCCTCGCCGCCGAGGACCGCTTGGCCTTCGAGGCGCTGCTCGGCGCCCACGGCGTCGGGCCGACCCTGGCCCTGGCCATCCTCTCCGTCCACCCGCCGGTCGCCCTTCGCCGGGTGCTGGTCAGCGACGACCTCGACGCGCTCTGCCTGGTGCCCGGCGTGGGCAAGAAGACCGCGGCCCGGTTGCTCGTGGAGCTGAAGTCGAGGCTCGACGTGCCGGGGCTCGAAGCGGCCGCCGCCGCCGGGTCGGCGGGGTCGGCAGAGGGGATCGCCGGCTCGCCCCAGGCCGACGTCCGTGACGCCCTCACCAACCTCGGCTACGGACCCGACGAGGTCACCACCGTCCTGCGCGACCTGCCCGACGACGACGACCCCTCGGCGTTGCTGCGGGTCGCCCTGCAACGCCTGGCGGTGGCCTGATGCGCGACGAGCTGCTCCGCCCGGAACCCGGCCCCGACGACCTGGCCCACGAACCCGACCTCGACGCGGTCGGCGGCGCCGGCGACCTCATCGGCGAGGAGGGAGGGCTGCGGCCCCGCACGCTCGCCGAGTTCGTCGGCCAGCGTGAGCTCAAGGAGCACCTCCACATCATCCTGGAGGCGGCCCGGCGGCGTGGCCAGGCGGTCGACCACCTGCTCTTCGCCGGCCCGCCGGGCCTGGGCAAGACCACGCTGGCGGGCATCGTGGCCGCCGAGCAGGGCGTCGCGCTCCACGTCACGTCCGGGCCGGCGCTCGATCGCGCCGGCGACCTCGCCGCCATCCTCACCCGCCTGGGCGAGGGCGACGTGCTCTTCATCGACGAGATCCACCGCCTCAGCCGGACCGTCGAGGAGGTGCTGTACCCGGGCATGGAGGACTTCCAGCTCGACATCGTGCTCGGCAAGGGCCCGGCGGCGCGGTCCATCCGTCTCGACCTGCCCCGCTTCACCCTGGTCGGGGCCACCACCCGCACCGGGCTCATCACGGGGCCGCTGCGCGACCGGTTCGGTCTCGTCGCCCGGCTCGACTACTACGACGCCGACGAGCTCGAGTCGATCGTGACGCGGGCCGCCGGCATCCTCGGGTTGGCCGTCGACGACGCCGGGGCGGTCGAGATCGCCCGCCGCTCGCGGGGGACGCCCCGCATCGCCAACCGCCTCCTGCGCCGGGTGCGGGACTTCGCCGAGGTGCGGGGCACCGGCACGGTCGATCGTGAGGTGGCCCGGGCGGGCCTCTCGCTGTTCGGGGTCGACGAGCTCGGCCTCGACAAGGTCGACCGGGCGGTGCTGGGCAACCTGTGCGGCAAGTTCGGCGGTGGGCCGGTCGGGCTCGGCACGCTGGCCATCAGCGTCGGTGAGGCCGAGGAGACCGTCGAGGACGTCTACGAGCCGTTCCTCATCCAGCAGGGGCTGCTGATGCGCACTCCCCGCGGGCGGGTGGCCACCCCGGCGGCGTGGGCCCACGTCGGCATGGTCCCTCCCGCCGGCGCCCCCCTGGCCGCCGCCGACGACGGCCCCTCCCTGTTCGACGACTGACCCTCCCGACGGTTGCCCGCAGCTCTCCGGCCCCACCGGTGTCTGGGCACCCCAATACACGAACTGTGAGTGAAAGCGTCCGGGTATGCGGACGCTTTCACTCACAGTTCCAAGGGGAGGGGAGGTGATCAGCGATGGGGGCGGAGTGGCATGTGCTCGGCGTCGGTTGCGTTCAGGCTGCGGTCGACGCCGCAACGCGGCGTCGACCTTTCCGGCGGGCTTCCCGCACTGTCGCTGCGACCTGTGAGGGTCGGTACCAGACGTCATCTTCGGCGATCCGGAGGACGAGGAAGCCCATTGCTTCGGCACGACGCCGGCGCTCGACGTCGACGAGGCGATCGGTGAGAGCCGAGTGCCACCGTTGGCCGTCGATCTCCACCAGCACGAACGCCACCCGGTCGACCGCGTCGACTCTTCCCCACCAGCCCTCCTTGTCGACCATGTCGACCTGCCGTTCCATCGGTTCCTGACCGTCCTCGGCGAGGATTCGGTGGAATCGGCGTTCGAGCGCGCTGTCGCCAGCGAGGTAGTCCGGGCCCCGGTTCTCGACGAGTTGCCGCAATTCGGCCACATTGCGTTGGCCCCGGCCGCTCATCTCCTCGATGACACGACGCATCGACTGGTAGGTGACGAGGCGGCTGGACCACGCATGGTCGAGCAGTCGCTCGACCCGCCAGGTCGGGGACAGGGTTCCCGAGAGATCGAAGACGGTGCGCGACGGGGTGGTGACCATCAGCCCGTCCACGAGCACTGCGTGATGGGCGAGACGACGTCGGGATCGGTGGATTCGGGCGTTCACCTGCTCCGAACGGGCGTGGTGGTAGTCGACGAGCACGTGAGTCGGGAGCAGGCTGCATCCAGGGATGCCCCAATGCGCCGCCGCCGAGTCGTGGGAGAGCCATGCCCCCCGACCGCTGCCCAGCAGAGCGGTCGCCGTCTCCTGCCAGGGGCCGGGAGGGGCACCGGGCAGGATCAGCACTCGGCCTGGTCCGTACCGCCACCGGCCGAGACCGACGAGGCGGTGTACCTGTTGCCGGGAGAGCCCGGCGCCACGGGCTTGGTCGAACGTGACCACGCCGTGCTGGTGCCGTGCCACATCGAAGAGTGCCACCTCGCCTTGCGCCGTCGACTCGCGCATTTGCGGAGTGAACCACTCGCCTGCGACATCGACCCCGGTCAGCGACGCGAATGACACCGAACTGTGAGTGAAATCGTCCGCATGTCCGGACGCTTTCACTCACAGTTGCCGAAGTCGCGGGCGACCGTGGCGGTGGTCGTAGCCTCCGGGCCCGTGGACATTCGTGGGTTCGACTACGAGCTGCCGGTCGAGGCGATCGCGCAGGAGCCGCTGGCGCGGCGCGACGACGCTCGGCTCCTGGTCGACCGTGGCCCCGGCTCCGAACCCGAGCATCGACACGTTCGGGACCTCGCCGACCTGCTCGACCCCGGTGACGTCCTCGTCGTCAACACCACCCGGGTGCTGCCGGCGCGGCTCTCCCTGGTGAAGTCCACCGGCGGCGCGGCCGAGGTGCTCCTGCTCGATCGCATCGATCACGACACTTGGGAGGCCTTGGTCCGCCCCGGCCGGCGGTTGCCGCCGGGAACGGTGCTCACCCCACCGCCCGCTCCCGGCCAGACCGTCGGCGCCCAGGCCGATCTCGTCGTCACCGTGGGGGACGACCTGGGGGAGGGTCGGCGACTCGTCACCCTCGCTGCCGACGGTGAGGTGCTGCGCGCTCTCGATCGCCACGGTCGGATGCCGCTCCCTCCCTACATCACCACGCCGCTCGCGGAGCCGGAGCGGTACCAGACGGTGTACGCCGAGCGCCCGGCCTCCGCTGCGGCGCCGACGGCCGGTCTGCACCTCACGCCTGAGCTGCTCGATCGCCTGGCGTCCGCCGGCGTCACCCGCGCCGACGTCGAGCTGGTCGTGGGGCTCGGCACGTTCCGGCCGATCGCCGTTGACGACGTCGCCGACCACGTGATGCACTCCGAGTCCTACCGGGTTCCCGTGGCCACGCTCGAGGCGTGCGCGGCGGCCCGACGGGCCGGCGGCCGGGTTGTGGCCGTGGGCACGACTGCGGTGCGGGCACTCGAGAGCGCAGCAGCGACCGGCGAGCTCGAGGGACGCACCGACCTCTACATCCGGCGGCCGTACCCCTGGGCGGTGGTCGATCGACTCCTCACCAACTTCCACCTGCCTCGGTCGTCGCTGCTGGTGATGATCGACGCCTTCGTCGGCCCCCGATGGCGGGATCTCTACGTCGAGGCACTCGCCTACGACTATCGCTTCCTCTCTTTCGGTGATGCCATGTTGCTCTCGCGCTCCGAGGGGTCGGGTTGACGAAGCGCCCCTGACGGGATGTGGCCCCGCAAGAGTTCGACCATTGCGGCGAGAACGACGTTCGGCCCTGGTGGGATCGAACCGGATGGCCGACGCTCGGGGCATGAGTGGAGGAGCGAAGGAACCACTGAGCGAGGAAGCCCAGCGGCTCGAAGAGCAGATCCGGGGCACGGTGACGGAGCTCACCGATCTCGGCGGTGAGGCGAAGCCACCGGTCCAGCCACCCCGGTGGGGTTGCGCCCTGAGTCCTGCGGTCCTGGCTGTGGCGGTCGCGCTGCTCGTCGCCTTCTTCGTGATCATCGGTGTGATCTTCCAGCTCCAACGCAGCGACGACGCACCCTCTGAGAGTGCCGGAACGGTCGACGAGGCATCGGAGAACGTCGACGCGCCGGTCCCGTCGGGAGACGCAGTCGACCAGGCTCGTGCTGAGTGCCTGGTGGGAGACGCTCTGTCAGTGACGACCGGTCCCGTCGAGTCGGCGACCTTCCGGGACGAGACGTTCTCGACGGCCGACGTCACGGTGACCAACACGTCCTCCGATCCGGTCTACGTCCGCAGCCAGGGATCGGGCTCCGACGCGGGCGGTCCCACCGGGTGGTCCCAGGGGGCCGAGCTCGTGGGCCCCGGCGGGTCGATCTCCGGGTCCTTCACCGCCCGTGTGGTGGGAGGGACGACGACCTGGGACTTCTCGTTCATCCGGGTCGCCCCCTTCAAGGCGACCGACGGCTGCCTCGTCGTGATGACGTCCGACGACGACGGCGCAGCGGTGGCGGGGAGCGTCATCGAGATCCCCAACCCCCTGGGTCTCGGACCGGCCTGACGCTGTTTCCGGCCGTCGCCGGGCTCGATCGAGGTGGGGGCGGAGAGCGTTCGTCCTCGTCGACCCCGCCTAGATTGCGGGCTTCATGACGACCAGCGCCGCCGCTCCGTCCAGTCCGGCTCGGGTGTCTCGTCGGCCCGGTTCGAGGAGGTGGCGGTCGGCGTGAGCTCACCGCGGATCTCTGTGCCGTTCGTGCCCGACCCGGGCGGGCGGGTGGTGCGCATCGACGTCGAGGCGACCGACGGTGCGGCCCGCACCGGGGTCGTGCACACCGCCCGGGGGCACTTCCGCACCCCCTGCTTCATGCCTGTCGGCACCCGGGCGGTGGTGCGGGCGCTGACCGCCGAGGACCTCGAGGACCTGGGCGTCGAGGTCGTCCTCGCCAACACCTACCACCTCATGCTGCGCCCCGGCGCCGATGTCGTGGCCGACCTGGGGGGACTGCACCGCTTCTCGGGCTGGGACGGTCACGTGCTCACCGACTCCGGCGGGTTCCAGGTCTTCTCGCTCGAGCCGAAGGTGACCGACGACGGCGCCACGTTCAGCTCCACCTACGACGGCAGCCGGCACCACCTCACCCCGGAGAGCTGCGTGGCGCTCCAACACCAGCTGGGGGCCGACATCCAGATGGTGCTCGACGTGTGCCCTCCGCTGCCGTCGCCGCCGTCGGTGGTGCGCGCCGCCGTCGACCGCAGTGCCCGGTGGGCGCAGCGGGCCGAGGCGGCCCACCGACCCGCACGTCTCGGGGGCTCCACGCAGGCCCAGTTCGGCATCGTCCAGGGGGGTGTCGACCCGGGGCTGCGCGTCGAGAGCGCCGAGCGGACCATGGCGGTCGGCTTCGACGGGTACGGCATCGGGGGCCTGTCGGTCGGCGAGACCCGCGAGGAGATGCTTCCCGCCCTGGCGGCTGCCACCGCGGTCCTACCCGACGACCAGCCGCGCTACCTGATGGGGGTCGGCGACCCGCTCTCGCTCGTGGAGGCGGTGGCGCTCGGGGTCGACATGTTCGACTGCGTCCTGCCCACCCGCCTGGCCCGTCACGGCACGATCCTCACCTCCACCGGTCGGCTCAACCTGCGCAACGCCCGTTGGGCCCGCGATCCCGATCCGCTCGAGCCGGGGTGCGCCTGCCCGACCTGCCGACGGTGGTCGAAGGGGTACCTGCGCCACCTGCTCATGGTGAACGAACCGACGGTGTCCCGCTTGGCGACGGTGCACAACGTGCACTGGCTCCTGGCGCTGATGGCCCGGGTCCGGGCGGCGGTCGCCGAGGGCACCCTCGCCACCCTGCGTCGCGACGTCGAGGCGATCTGGGGTGACCCGCCGATGGGGCTACGCTCAGCCGGTTCGGTGAGCCCACCGGACCCTTCCTCCCCGGTGAACTGACGACCATGTCCACGATCCTCCTCGTCCTGCTGTTCGTGCTGGCCTGGGTCGTGCTGATCCTCCCCAAGCAGCGGGAGCTGAAGCGCCACAACGCCCTGCTGGCCACCCTCGAGGAGGGCGACGAGGTGATGAGCGGATCGGGCATCTACGGCACGATCACCGCCATCGAGGGTGACGTCGTGCACCTCGAGGTCGCCCCGGGCATCGAGCTGCGCGTCGCCCGACGCGCCGTGGCCAGCAAGGTCCCCCCAGCGTTCGACGACGCGACCGGGGACGGCGAGCTCGACGAGCTCGACGAGAACGACGACGCGATCGGAGATGGTTCCGACGACCGGTCCGACGAGGTCGGCGAGCTCGAACCGGGGGACCGGGGCGGGGCCGAGGCGGAGAGCTCCCCGGGCGACGCCGGGCCCGCCGAGAGAGCCTGACGTGCGACGGTTCCGGGGCTTCTGGTCGCTCATCATCATCGTCCTGCTGGCCGTGGGCGGCCTGGCCTACACGTTCGCGGTGGGCAACCAGCCGCTGCTCGGCCTCGACCTCCAGGGCGGGGTGTCGGTGGTGCTGAAGCCGGTCGAGGAGGTCAGCGACGACACCCTCGAACAAGCCATCTCGATCATCCGCCAGCGCGTCGACGCCCTCGGCGTGGCCGAGCCGGAGATCACGCGGCAGGGCCAGAACATCCTCATCCAGATCCCGGGCGTGAAGGACCGCGACCGGGCGCTGGAGCTGGTCGGCCAGACCGCCGAGCTCCAGTTCCGCCCGGTGCTGGCCGTCGTGCCCGCCGGGGTCGAGGCGCTCCCCACCGATCCGACGACCACGCCCGGCACCGGCGATCCCACGGCGCCGACCGAGCCCACCCCGACCGATCCCACCGCCACCGTCCCGTCGGTCACCGAGTCCGTGCCCGCCACGACCGAGCAGGGCCTCGGCTCGCCGCCCGCCGGGGGTCTCGGGCTGGGGGAGAGCGCCGGGGCCGTCGAGTCGGCCCAGGCCGAGGCGCCGGCCACGGAGGTGCCGGTCACCGAGGCGCCGGCCCCGGTCGACGCGCAGTCGACCCCCGGGGTCACCGTCGCCCCGCCGGCGGCACCGGCGACCACCGGCCTGCCGCCCGACGTGTGCTCGACCGGCATCCCGTCGAGCGAAATCCCCGCCGACCAGCCGGTGGTGCTGCCGGAGTGCCGCGACGGTCAGCTGGTGGCCTCCTACCAGCTCGGCCCCGTCTCGCTCACCGGCAGCGCCCTCTCGTCGGCGTCGGCGGGGCTGGATCAGGGCGGCCGCTGGACGGTCAACCCGGTCTTCAAGGGCGGGGCCGACGGCATCGACCTGTTCAACAGCGCAGCCGCCCAGTGCTTCGCCCAGTCGCCCACCTGCCCGACGGGTCAGCTGGGCATCGTCCTCGACGGCCGGGTCATCTCCGCGCCCGTCATCCAGACGGGGTCGTTCCAGGCCGACCAGATCCAGATCTCGGGCACCTTCACCGAGCGCGAGGCCAACGACCTGTCGACCGCACTGCGCTACGGCGCCCTGCCGGTCGAGCTCGAACAGCAACAGGCCCAGGTGGTGTCGGCGACCCTCGGCCAGGACGCGCTGCGCGCCGGTCTGGTGGCCGGCGCCGTCGGCGTGGTCCTCGCCGCCGCCTACATGATCGCCTTCTACCGGTTCCTGGGGGTGCTGTCGCTCGTCAAGCTGGCCATCGAGGCGGCCCTGCTCTGGACGATCATCAGCTACCTCGGTTCGAACAACGGGCTCGCCCTCACGCTCGCCGGCGTGACCGGCATCATCGTGTCGATCGGTGTGTCCCTCGACTCGAACGTCGTCTACTACGAGCACCTCAAGGAGGACGTGCAGAACGGCCGGAGCATCCGCAGCGCCAGCGACAAGTCGTTCGTGTCGGCCTTCTCGACCATCGTGAAGGCCGACGTCGCCTCGCTCATCGGCGCCGGGCTCCTCTGGTGGCTCACCGTCGGCCCGGTGCGGGGCTTCGCCTTCTACCTGGCCCTGGCCGGCATCCTCGACCTCATCGCCTCGTGGGCGTGCATGCGTCCCACCGTGAAGCTGGCCACCCGCTCGAAGTGGCTGCTGGCCCGACCGCGCCTGCTCGGCCTCCCCGCCGAGCAGGTGGCCTACAACTCCGCGACCCCGAGGGTCCCGGCCACCTCCGGAGCCGACCGATGAACGGCCTGACCAGGCTGTACCGCGGCGAGAGCACCTTCGACTTCGTGACCTGGTGGCGTCGCGCCCTCGTCGTGTCGGCGGTGCTCGTGGTGCTCAGCGTGACGTCGCTCTTCGTCAGGGGGCTGAACCTGGGCATCGACTTCGAGGGTGGGGTGTCCTGGGAGGTCCCCGCCCCGGGCGTGTCGGTCGAGGAGGCCCGTTCGGCCCTGACCGACGTCGGGCTGGCGGGCGCCAAGATCCAGATCGTCGGAGGTGACGTCCTGCGGGTGCAGGGGCCCAACGAGGACGAGGACGTCACGCGTCAGGTGACGGTCACCATCAGCGAGGTGGCCGGTGTGCCGACCACCGAGGTGAGCGTGTCGACCGTGGGGGCGTCGTGGGGCAGCGACATCACCGAGGCGTCGGTGCGGGCCCTGGTGCTGTTCTTCGCGGCGATCCTGCTCTACCTGACCATCCGCCTCGAGTGGCGCATGGCCGTCGCGGCGATCGTCGCCGTGGCCCACGACGTGATCATCAGCGTCGGCGTGTACTCCATCTTCCAGTGGGAGGTCACGCCGGCGACGGTGATCGCCTTCCTCACCATCCTCGGCTACTCGATCTACGACACGATCGTGGTCGACGACAAGATCAAGGAGAACGAGCGGTTCGTCGGGCTCACCGGGCGGATGACCTACACCCAGATGGTGAACCGCTCGATGAACCAGGTCCTCCTGCGGTCGATCAACACCACCGTCGTGGCGCTCCTCCCGGTGATCTCGCTGCTCGTGGTGGGGGCGTGGATGCTCGGCGCGGTGACCCTGCAGGAGTTCTCCCTCGCGCTCCTCGTCGGCCTCACCGCCGGTGCCTACTCCTCGATCTACGTGGCTGCGCCGATCCTCGTCTGGCTGAAGGAGAAGGAGCCCAAGAACCGCAGCGTCCGCGAGCGTCTGGAGGCCAGCGGTGGAGGGGTGTCGGCCACCGACGCCGAGGCCATGGCGGCGCTCTCCCGGGGCCTGCGGGCCACCCCGTCGAGCAAGGCGGCGGCTGCTGCGGAGAGGCCCTCGGCCTCGGGTCCCGGGTCCGACGACGGGACGCCGTCGGTGCCCGCCGGGGCGGCACCGAGCGGGGCCATCCCGCCCCGACCCCGCAAGAAGTCGAAGAAGCGCTGACCGGCTTCTCCCCGGCCCGTCGCAGGAGCCGGGGGCGGGAGGTCACCCTGTACCGTGGGGCCATGGGTGCACGGTTCGCGTGGCCGACGGTCGTGGTGGGCGGGCGACGGTGAAGCGCGTCGAGACCGTCGTGCGCGAGCTGGTCCGGGAGATCCCGGACTGGCCGCGCCCGGGCGTCACGTTCCGCGACATCACCCCGCTCCTCCAGGACGCCGACGGGTTCACGTCGGTGGTCGACGCGCTCGTCGAGGCCGTCACGATCCCCGGGCGCCGCATCGACCGGGTGGTGGGTGTCGAGGCCCGCGGCTTCGTGTTCGGCGCCCCCGTGGCCTATCGCCTCGGTGCCGGGTTCGTGCCGGTGCGCAAGGCGGGCAAGTTGCCGTGGGAGATCGAGCGCGAGGAGTACGTGCTCGAGTACGGCGTCGACCTCCTCGAGATCCACAAGGACGCCGTGCATCCGGGCGAGCACGTGGTCATCGTCGACGACGTGCTGGCCACCGGCGGCACCGCGGCGGCCACCATCCGTCTCGTCGAGAGCCTCGGCGGCGTGGTGTCGGCCCTCGGGTTCGTACTCGAGCTGCCGGAGCTCGGCGGGCGCACCGCTCTCGCCGGTCACCACGTCGAGGTGCTGGCGTCGTTCCCGCTCGCCCCCCTCGTGCCGGGGGACTGAGCGGTGGCCACCGTCGACCGCGTGCTGCCGTGGCGGCGCCACACCGCCCCCCCGTCGGAGGAGGTCGCCCCGCTCGTCGCGGCCTATCGCGCCGTGCACCCGAAGGCACCGACCGGGCTCATCACCCAGGCCTACGAGGTGGCGGCGGCCGCCCACGTCGGCCAGAGCCGCAAGAGCGGTGAGCCCTACATCACGCACCCGGTGGCGGTGGCGAAGATCTGCGCGGAGCTCGGTCTCGACGACGTCACGATGGCCGCCGCCCTGCTCCACGACGCCGTCGAGGACACCGGCACCACCATCGCCGACCTGGAGCAGACCTTCGGCCCCGAGGTGGCCCGCATCGTCGACGGTGTCACCAAGCTCGACCGCATCAAGTTCGACTCGAAGGAGGCCCAGCAGGCCGCCACCGTCCGCAAGATGCTCGTGGCCATGGCCAAGGACCTGCGGGTCCTGATCATCAAGCTGGCCGACCGCCTCCACAACATGCGCACCATCGCCGCGATGCCGGCCTGGAAGCAGGAGCGCACGGCCCAGGAGACCCTCGACATCTACGCCCCTCTGGCCCATCGCCTCGGCATGCAGGAGCTGAAGCAACAGCTCGAGGACCTCGCGTTCGCGGCGCTGCACCCCAAGCGCTACGCCGAGATCGACCACATGGTCGCCAGCCGCAGTCCCGAGCGCGACATCTACCTGATGCAGGTCCTCGAGGACGTCCAGCAGCGCATGCGCGAGCTGCGCATCCACGCCGAGGTCACCGGGCGCCCCAAGCACTACTGGAGCATCTACGAGAAGATGGTCGTCAAGGGCCGCGACTTCGACGACATCTTCGACCTCGTCGGGATCCGGGTCGTGGTCGAGTCCGTGAAGGACTGCTACGCCGCGCTGGGGTCGATCCACGCCACGTGGAAGCCGGTGCAGGGCCGCTTCAAGGACTACGTGGCCATGCCCAAGTTCAACCTCTACCAGTCGTTGCACACGACGGTCGTGGGGCCCCAGGGCAAGCCCCTCGAGGTCCAGATCCGCACCCTGGAGATGCACAAGCGGGCGGAGTTCGGCGTGGCCGCCCACTGGAACTACAAGGACGGCCACGAGTCCTCGGCCGACCTGGCGTGGCTCAACCGCATCGTCGACTGGCAGTCGGAGACCTCCGACCCGGGCGAGTTCATGGCCAACCTGAAGACCGACCTCGAACAGGACGAGGTCTTCATCTTCACGCCGAAGGGCAAGGTGATCACCCTGCCGATGGGGGCGACGCCGGTCGACTTCGCGTACGCCATCCACACCGAGGTCGGCCACAGCTGCATCGGCGCCCGGGTGAACGGCCGGCTGGTCCCGCTGGACTCCGAGCTCACCTCGGGCGACTCGGTCGAGATCTTCAACTCGAAGGTCCCCGGTGCCGGGCCGAGCCGTGACTGGCTCAAGTTCGTCGCCACGCACCGGGCCGGCAACAAGATCCGGTCGTGGTACTCGAAGGAGCGTCGCGAGGACGCCATCGAGAGCGGCACCGACGACCTCACCAAGGCCCTGCGACGCGAAGGGCTGCCCGTCCAGAAGATCCAGGCCTCCGGCGTGCTCGACGAGGTCGCCGAGTCGCTCAAGTACCCGGATCGCCAGGCCATGCTGGCCGCCATCGGCGAGCACCACGTGTCGGCTGAGTCGGTGGCCGAGCGGGTCCGGCGCGAGCTCCAGGACGTCGACCCGACCCGTGAGGAGCAGCTGCCGGTCACCGTGCGCGAGCCCGGTCGCCAGCGCCGGGCCGGGGCCACCCACTCGGGGGTGCACGTCGAGGGCCTGGACGACGTGATGGTCCGCCTCTCGCGGTGCTGCACGCCGGTGCCCGGCGACGAGATCATGGGTTTCGTGACCCGAGGTCGCGGCGTGTCGGTGCACCGTGCCGACTGCGCCAACGGGGTGTCGCTGTCGGTCGGCCAGAGCGACCGGCTGATCGACGTCGACTGGGACACGTCCATCTCGGCGGTGTTCGTCGCCTCGATCGAGGTGAAGGCTCTCGACCGCTCCCGTCTGCTGCGCGACACCTCGGCGGCCCTGGCCGACGCCCACGTCAACATCGTGTCGTGCAACACCCTCACCGGGTCCGACCGCATCTCGAAGATGCGCTTCGATGTCGAGCTCGGCGACCCGTCCCACCTCGACTCGGTGATCTCGGCCATCAAGCAGATCGACGGGATCTACGACGCCTATCGGGTGCTGCCCGGCCGGTAGGCCGGGTCCGGTCCCCCCAGGTGGTGTGGCGGGGCGCCCACGGTGACCGGGTCGGCGGTGCGGGTCGTCACCCGGTGAAGGTGGGCGTCAGCCTCGCAGGCGACGGTGCGGCCCCCGCCCTCGGAGCCGTCGATGCGGGGGGTGGCACGTCGGTCGCCTCGGTCGGCGCCTCGGTCGGCGGTGGGGTCGTCGACGTGGTCGTCGACGTGGTCGTCGACGTGGTCGTCGTGGGCCCGTCGGGCAGGGCCTGCCAGGAACCCTGGTTGGTCTGGTCGAAGCCGGGGGCGTCGGTGAGTCGCCTGCGGTTCGTCCCGTCGGCGGCCATCACCCAGATCTCGTTGTCGATGTCGGGCCGGGAACCCTCGATGACGGTGAACACGATCTGCGAACCGTCGGGCGAGAACGCCGGGAAGAGGTCGAGCCCCAGGCCGGGGGTGAGACGGGTCTCGTCCGTCCCGTCGGCGTCCATCACGTAGATGTTGAACCGGCCGTCGCGCTGGGAGTAGAAGGCGATCCGTGAGCTGTCGGGCGACCAGTTCGGGTTCTTGTCGGCTTCGGGGTCCTCGGTGAGCTGGACGAGATCGGTACCGTCGGGCCGCATCGCCCAGATGTCGAAGTCCCGGGTGAACGCGATGCGCGAGCCGTCGGGGGACCAGGCCGGGAAGGCGTCGTTGCCGGGCCGCTCGGTGAGGCGGGTCTGGTTCGTCCCGTCGGCGTCCATCACGTAGATCTCCTCGTCGCCGTCCCGTTGGCTCGTGAACGCGATCCTCGTGCCGTCGGGTGACCAGGTCGCGCCGTAGTCCGGACCGGGGGCATCGGTCAGGCGCACCTGGTCGGTGCCGTCGGCGTCCATCACGTACACGTCGAGGTCCGAGCTCCGGTTGCTCTCGAAGGCGATTCGGGTGCCGTCGGGCGACCAGGAGGGGTTCAGCTCCACGGCCTCCGAGCCGGGAAGTCGGATCTGGTCGGTGCCGTCGGGTTCCATCACGTAGATCTCGGTGTCACCGTCACGCTGTGAGCTGAACGCGATCCTGCCGTTGGCGCCCGGGAAGGTACCGGGCGCCGCAGGTCCGGCCGCCAGGCCGACCCCGAGGACGATCCCGGCGAGCGACACCAGCGTGCCGATCGCGAACGTGGCGCCGGCCCACCCGCCCGGTCGCCGCAGGGGTGCCGTGGTCGTGGGGCGCGGAGCCGTCGGCCTCGGCCCGATGCCGACGGCTCGTCCTCGATCAGAAGAGCGTGAAGACGTAGGTCGCTCCGGCGTCGGGGGACAGCTGGTCGTCGTTCGGGGCGGTCGCCGCCGCCGTCACGCTGTTGAGGGTCACGTCGAAGCCGAAGACGGCCGCCGCCGAGGGTGTGGCGGCGGTCAGCTTGGCCAGCTGGGACCAGGTGGTCCCCGAACGTGTGAAGAGGTACGCCGCCCCGGCGTCGACGCCCATCTCGTCGTCGAGGGGCGCCCCGACGACGGCCCGGTTCAGGTTGACGGCCACCGAGCGACCGAACACCGCGCCACCGGTGCCGTCCCCGGCGGTGAGCTTCGTCTGCTGGCTCCACGAGGTCCCACTGCGGGTGAACACGTACGCCGCGCCCGAGTTCGCACCCGTGCCGTCGACGTTCGGTGCCCCGACGATGGCCGACGTGCCGTTCAGCCCGACCGAGAACCCGAAGGCGTCACCGGCGACGCCGTCGGTGGCGACGAGCTTGGCCTCCTCGACCCACGTCGTCCCGGTGCGGGCCCAGGCGTAGGCCGCGCCGCTGTCGGCGCCGGGCGCGTCGGCCTGCACCGCCCCGACGAGCGCGAGGTCACCGGCCAGCGCCACCGAGAAGCCGGCGGTGTCGCTCGCCGCCGCGTCGGCGGGAACGAGCTTCGCCTCCTGGTTCCAGAGCGTGCCGCTGCGAGTGAAGACGTAGGCCGAACCGGTGTCGACCGCCGTCGTGTCGTCGCGGTACGACCCGACGAGGGCGGTGTCGGCGGCCACCGAGACGGCGTGGCCGAAGTTGTCGTCGATCGCCGCATCGGGTGCGGTCAGCTTGGCCTGTTGGGCCCAGGTGGTGCCGGTCCGGGTGAACACGTAGGCCGATCCGCCGCGGAACGCGCCGTTCGGGGGACGGTCGTTCGGTGCCCCGAGCACGATCGTGTCGCCGG
This sequence comes from Acidimicrobiales bacterium, assembly GCA_025455885.1. NCBI lineage: Bacteria > Bacillati > Actinomycetota > Acidimicrobiia > Acidimicrobiales > Acidimicrobiales bacterium. The sequence continues at coordinate 98,586 of JALOLR010000009.1, read as the reverse complement.
CGAGGGCCACCGACCAGCCCAGGTTGGCCCCCGCCCTCGCGTCGGCGGCCACCAGCTTGGCCTGTTGGGTCCAGGTGGTGCCGGTCCGGGTGAACACGTAGGCGGCACCTGCGGCCACGACGCTCGCCGGCCCGACCGCGACGTCGGCCACCGGCGCCCCGATCACCATGGTCGTCCCGTTCACCGCCACCGAGTAGCCGAAGAGGTCGCCGTCGGCCCCGTCGTCGGCCACGAGCGCGACCTGGGTGCCGCTGGGGTCACCCGGCGGGCACTTCCCCTCGGGGCCGTTCTCGTGGATCGCGGCGATCTCGGCACCGGTGAGCGCCCGGTCGTAGACGGTCGGCTCGTCGAGCACCCCGGTGTAGGGGAAGGCGCTGCCCGGCCCGGAGGAGCCGCCCAGCCGGAACGGGGTGGTGGTCCCGGGGTTGAGCACGCCGCCCTGGGAGCGTTGGGAGGCGACGAGCTGCCCGTCGAGGTACACCGCCATCTCGGTGGCCGACCACGTGGCGGCGACGTGGTGGAACCCGCCGTCGTAGATCTCGGGCACCCGCACCGAGATCGACTCCGGGGAACGCGTCGAGACGTCGTCGGTGGTCCAGAAGAGGTCGGAGTTGGGGCCCAGGAACAGGGCGTAGGAGTCGTCGCCCTCGCCGCCGACCCACGTCCACCGGCTGACGAGCGCCTGGGTCTGACCGGTGGCGACGGGCTTCACCCAGGCCTCGACGCTGACCGCGCTCGACACGGTGGGCAGCGCGTCGGTGGCGGCGACCCGCGACGGGTCGAAGTCCATCGCCCGCCCCACCTCGCCGTCGGTGAACCCGACCGAGCCCGTGAGGGTCGGTCCGACCAGGCCCAGGAGGTCGTCCTCGCCCTTCCACCAGCCGATCATGTCGTCGAGATCGACCACGCAGCCGGCCGTGGTGGGGGCGGGCGCCTGGAACAGGGTCGGCGACCCGGGCGGCACCACCGAGGGGAGGGCGTCGGCCCGTGGGGCGAGCGCGGCGGCGACCACCACGACCGCCGCGAGGGCTGCCACGAGGACGCCACGGGACCGCAGACTCACCTCGGCCACCCCATGGGTCGACTCTGGCACGGCTCCATCCCCGAGACGAGCGAGTCCGGGCTTCTTCACCCCGGCTTCACCGGGCGTTCGCCGCGCCCCCGCCCGGGAAGCGCGTTCGTCGGCGATGGGGGCGACCGGTAGCCTCGGCCGCCGTGTCCGAACCGTCCGCCCGCCGTGTCGAGCCCTTCCAGGCGCCCACCGGCACGCGTGACGTCCTCCCTCCCGAGTCGGGCCGCTGGCAGCAGCTGGTGGCGACCTTCGCCGACCACGTGGGTCGGGCCGGCTACGGGCTGCTCCAGAGCCCGATGTTCGAGGAGTTCGCCGTCTTCGCCCGCGTCGGTGAGGGCACCGACGTGGTGCGCAAGGAGATGTACGACTTCCTCGACAAGGGCGACCGCCACCTCGCCCTGCGCCCGGAGGGCACGGCGTCGGTGGTGCGGGCCTTCGTCCAGCACCGCCCGGCGACGCCATGGAAGGTCTGGTACGCCGCGCCCAGCTTCCGCTACGAGCGGCCCCAGGCGGGCCGGTTCCGCCAGCACCACCAGCTCGGCATCGAGGCCCTGGGCAGCGCCGACCCGGACCTCGACGTCGAGGTCATCGTCCTGCTCCACGACTTCTACCGGTCGCTCGGCCTGCGCCGGGTCGAGCTGGTGCTCAACTCCATGGGCACCGCCGAGGACCGGCGCCGCTACGTCGACGACGTCCGCAGCCACCTCGTCGGCATCATCGGCGACCTCGATCCCACCGACGCCGAGAAGGTGGAGGCCCACCCGCTGCGGGTGCTCGACTCCAAGCGGCCCACCACCATCGCCGCCACCGTTGACGCCCCCCGCATCACCGACCGTCTCGGCGACGACGCCCTCGCCCGCTTCGGGCGGGTCCAGGCGGGGCTGCGGTCGGCCGGGGTGGAGTTCCGCATCGAGCCGCGCCTCGTGCGGGGCCTCGACTACTACACCCACACCACCTTCGAGTTCACGAGCGGGGCCCTCGACGCCGCGCAGTCGACCATCGGCGGGGGCGGCCGCTACGACGGCCTCGCCGAGTCGCTCGGCGGCCCCGACACCCCCGGCATCGGGTTCGGCAGCGGGATCGAACGGGTCCTGGCCACCTGCGACGCCGAGGGGGTGTTCGCCGCCACGCCGGGCGAGGTGGCCGTGTTCGTGGTCGACACCGCCGGCGGGGACACCGCCCGTGACCTGTGCGTCGAGCTGCGCCGCCACGGCGTGGCCGCCGACCGCGCCTTCGACGGACGGTCGATGAAGTCCCAGATGAAGGCCGCCGACCGCGCCGGCGCGGCGTTCGTGGCCATCGTGGGACCCGACGAGCTCGCCGCCGGTACCGTCACCGTCCGCGAGATGGCCGGCGAACGCACCCAGGAGCCGGTGCCCCGGGCCGACGTGGTCGACCACGTGCGGGCCCGACTGGCGACCTGACCCGCGTGTCTGCCTGCCCGTCCGCCCGACCCTGACCGCCCCTCCCGAAGGACCCGCCGTGAGCACCGACACCCCACTCCCCATGCGCACCGATCGCTGCGGCACCCTTCGCGCCGAGGACGTCGGGCGACGGGTGGCGCTGTGCGGGTGGGTGGCCCGACGCCGCGAGCACGGCGAGCACCTCGCCTTCCTCGACCTGCGCGACCACACCGGGGTCGTCCAGTGCGTCGTCGACGGTGCCGCCGAGCTCCGGTCCGAGTACGTCGTGCGCGTCGTGGGCGTGGTCCGGGCCCGACCCGAGGGCACCGACAACCCGGCGCTCGACACCGGTGCCGTCGAGGTGGGGGAGTGCACGGTCGAGGTCCTCAACGTCGCCGAGCCGCCGCCGTTCCAGCTCGACGACCGGGTCGAGGTCGACGAGATGGTCCGCCTCGCCCACCGCTACGTCGACCTGCGCACCGAGCGGATGCAGCGCAACCTGCGCGTCCGCGCCAAGGTCAACGGCGCCCTGCGCCGCGCCATGGACGACCAGGGCTTCGTCGAGGTCGAGACACCGATGCTGATCGCCTCCACCCCCGAGGGGGCGCGTGACTTCGTCGTGCCGAGTCGCCAGTCGCCGGGCGAGTTCTACGCCCTGCCCCAGAGCCCCCAGCTCTTCAAGCAGCTCTGCATGGTCGGCGGTGTCGACCGCTACTACCAGATCGCCCGTTGCCTACGCGACGAGGACCTGCGCGCCGATCGGCAGTTCGAGTTCATGCAGCTCGACGCCGAGGCCAGCTTCGTGACCCAGGACGAGGTGCTCGAGTTCATCTCCGTGGCGGTCAGCGCCGCAGTGGAGGCGGTCAGCGGTTCGCCGGTGGGTGACATCCCGACCCTCACCTGGCACGACGCCCAGGAGCGCTTCGGTTCCGACAAGCCCGACACCCGCTTCGGCATGGAGCTCGTCGAGCTGACCGGGCTCTTCGCCGAGACAGGGTTCAACGCCTTCAAGGCCCCCTGCGTGAAGGGCCTCCGGGTCCCCGACGGCGCGTCCTTCACGCGCTCGCGGCTCGATGACCTGACCGACCGGGCCAAGCGCTGGGGGGCCAAGGGCCTCGTGTGGATGCGCGTCCGCGACAGCGGGGAGCTCGAGTCGCCGGTCGCCAAGTTCCTCTCCGAGGACGAGCTGCGCGGCCTCGTCGACGCCACCGGCGCCGTCACCGGCGACCTGTTGCTGCTCGTGGCCGACGAGCGCCCCGCGGTGCGCCACGTGCTGGGGCTCCTGCGTCTCGAGCTCGGCCGCCCGCCGGTCACCGAGGGGGGCCTCCGGTTCCTCTGGGTCGTCGACTTCCCGCTGTTCGAGGAGATCGGCGACGACGGGCGACCGGTGCCCGCCCACCACCCCTTCACGATGCCCCACCCGGACGACGTCGGGCTCCTCGACGCCGCTGATCCGCACGACCTGCTGGCCGTCCGCTCCCAGGCCTACGACCTCGTCCTGAACGGTTGGGAGCTCGGCTCCGGCAGCGTCCGTATCCACCAGCGCGACGTCCAGCAGCGCATGTTCGCCCTCCTCGGCATCAGCGCCGACACCGCGCAGGAGCGTTTCGGGTTCCTCCTCGACGCCTTCCGCTTCGGGGCCCCACCCCATGCCGGCTTCGCGTTCGGCATCGACCGTCTCGTGGCCCTGCTCGCCGGCGAGGAGAACATCCGCGAGGTCATCGCCTTCCCCAAGACCCAGTCCGGCGCGGACCCGTTGACCAAGGCGCCGACGCCGATCGACCCGGCCCAGCTCGAGGAGCTGGGCCTGCGGCTCCTGCCGCCCGCCCCGGCCGACTGACGGTCGTCAGGTGGTGACCTCGGCGGCGACGGCACCGGCGGCGTCGATGGTCACCGAGACCGACACGGCGGCGTTCGTGCGGGTGGCGATGAGCCGGTGGCGGGTGCCGGCCGGGTCGGTGGCCGCGTTGGAGACCCGGTAGCCGAGGCGCTCGAGCTCGTCGGCGAGCGACGCCGCGACGGTGCGCACCGTCGCCGTCCGGGTGGTGAACACCACCCGGTGGCTGCTGGTCACGTCGCCGTCGTTCCCGTCGGCGATGGGGACCAGGTCGCACGGCAGGTCGATGCCCCACAGCGCCTGCACCACGGTGGGGGAGAGGCCACCGGCGCCGATCGGCGCCGCCCCGCTCGGGGGTGGCGGTTCCGGCGCGTCGATCGAACCGGTGTGCTCGGCCCGACCGGTCGGGCCGACCCCGGGGGCCCCGTCGGCCCCCGCCGGTCGGGGTTCCGCCGGGTCGCCTTCGGGGACCTTCCCGGCGAGCGACCGCGGCAGCCCCGGCGCGAGGGGCGGGACGGCGTCGGTCGGCCGAGCCTCGCCGAGGCCCACCGTGCGCCCTTCGGTGGCCGCCGCCCGCGCCTCCCGGGTGGCCTTGGAACCCTGCGTGATGCGCCGGTACAGGCGGTAGCCGTAGACGAGGAGGGACACTGCCAACCAGGCCCAGAAGAGGGCGACGAGCACATCGCGCACACCGTGATGCTCGCACAACCCCGCCGCCGTCCGTGGTTGGTGGGAGGGGGTTCGTCGGCATCGAGCGCGAACCGGTAACCTCTCGGCAAATGAACGGTTTGTGGACCCAGCTGGAACCCCTGCTGGCCAAGGTCGCCAAACCCGCCCGCTACATCGGCCTCGAGGACGGTGCGCAGCGGCCCGACCACGATCCCCGTCAGGTCGCGTGGCTGCTCGCCTACCCCGACACCTATGAGATCGGTCTGCCCAACCAGGGCCTGCAGATCCTCTACGAACTGCTCAACGAGCACCCCGATGCGGTGGCGGAACGCACCTACGCCCCGTGGGTCGACCTCGACGGGCTCCTGCGCGCCAATCGCCTGCCGCTGTTCTCGCTCGACACCCACCGGCCGGCCACCGACTTCGACGTCATCGGGTTCAACCTCTCGGCCGAGCTCACCTACACGAACCTGTTGAACATGGTCGACCTCGCCGGGGTGCCGGTGCGCGTCGCCGACCGCCGTCCCGAGCACCCGCTCGTCGCCGCCGGCGGCCACTGCACCTACAACCCCGAGCCCCTCGCCGACTTCCTCGACTTCGTCGTGCTCGGCGACGGCGAGGAGGTCGTCGGTGAGATCACCGACGTGCTGGCGTCGTGGAAGGCGTCCGGGCGCACCGAGGGCTCCCGGGAGGGTGTGCTGCGAGAGCTGGCCGGCGTCACCGGCGTGTACGTGCCCTCGCTCTACGACGTCGTCTATGACGCCGAGCGGCTCGTGTCCGTGACCCCCCGCCACCCCGACGTGCCCGAGCTCGTCGAGAAGCGCACCGTGGCCGACCTCGCCGACTGGCCCTACCCCAGGAACCAGCTCGTCCCGCTCACCGAGGTCGTCCACGATCGCCTCAACGTCGAGGTGTTCCGGGGCTGCACCCGTGGATGCCGGTTCTGTCAGGCCGGCATGATCACCCGCCCGGTGCGCGAACGCCCGGCCGACCAGGTGCGCACCATGGTCACCGAGGGCCTGAAGCGCACCGGCTACGACGAGGTGGCCCTCACGTCGCTGTCCACCGCCGACTTCTCCGGCATCGAGGCCCTCGTCGGCGACATCGTCACCTCCACCGACGACGGGCCGCCCGTGTCGGTCTCGTTGCCGTCGCTGCGGGTCGACGCCTTCGGCGTCGGCATCGCCACCCAGCTCCAGCGGGCCCGTCGGACGGGCCTCACCTTCGCACCCGAGGCCGGTACCTGGCGGATGCGCCAGGTCATCAACAAGCTCATCCGCGAGGAGGACCTCTACAGCGCCGTCGACGCCGCCTACGCCAACGGGTGGCGCCGGATGAAGCTGTACTTCCTCACCGGGCTGCCGACCGAGACCGACGAGGACACACTCGGCATCGGCGAGCTGGCCCGCAACTGCGTCGAGCTCGGCAGGGCCCACACCAAGAGCCCGTCGGTCACCGTGTCGGTGGGCGGGTTCGTGCCCAAGCCGTTCACCCCGTTCCAGTGGTTCGGCCAGAACACCGTCGAGGAGCTGCGGCGCAAGATCAACCTGCTGCGCGACGACACCCGGCGCTCGAACGGGGTGCAGGTCAAGTGGCACGACCCGAAGGCGACCCTCATCGAAGGGGTGATGAGCCGCGGCGACCGGCGCCTCGGCCCCGTCATCGAGGAGGTGTGGCGCCGAGGCGGCACGTTCCAGGAGTGGAACGAGCGCTTCGACCTCGACCTGTGGCTGTCGGTCATGGCCGAGCAGGGCATCTCGCCGGACTGGTACGCCCACCGTCACCGCACCGAGGACGAGGTCCTGCCCTGGGACCACCTCTCCGCCGGGCTGCACAAGGACTTCCTCTGGCAGGACTGGCGTGACGCCCTGGCCGAGGTCGGCCTGCCCGACTGCCGCTGGACCCCCTGCTACGACTGCGGGGCGTGCACGGGGTACTCGATCGAGCACATCGTGGCCTCGGCCACACCGCCGGCGGGCGGATCCCAGGGCACCGGGCAGGACCTCACGGCGGTGCCCGTCGCCCTCGGACGGCGTCCCGCGGGGACGGGGGTGGCCCCGTGAGGATCCGGGTGCGCTACCGCAAGCAGGGCAAGGTCCGTTTCACGAGCCATCGCGACGTCGCCCGGATCTGGGAGCGGGCCCTGCGTCGGGCCGAGCTGCCGGTGGCCAGCAGCCAGGGCTTCTCGCCCCGACCGAAGCTGCACTTCGGCCTGGCGCTCTCGACGGGCCACGAATCGCTGGGGGAGTACCTCGACGTCGACCTCACCGAGCCCGAGGCCGACACCGTCGACCTGGCCGCGCTGCCCGAGCTCCTCACCCCGCTGCTCCCCCCCGGCCTCGACGTGGAGTGGGTGGCCGCGGTCGATCCCGGCGAGCCGTCGCTCCAGGAGGCGGTCACCTCGAGCGTCTGGCGCATCGAGGTGCCCGGCGCCGATCCGGCCGACCTCGTGGCGAGGGTCGAGGCCCTCCTCGCCCGCCCCACCATCCCGGTGACCCGGGAGCGCAAGGGCAAGCCGGTCACCGACGACCTCCGGCCGGGCATCCTCGGACTGGTCGTGCTCGGCGCGACACCCGACGACGCCCCCGAGCCGGGTGCCGTCCTCGAGGCCGAGCTGGCCACCCACCCCCGTTCCGTGCGACCGGCAGAGCTGCTGGTCGCGTTCGACCCGCCCCTCGAAGAGGGTCGGGTCTGTCGCATCCACCAATGGATCACCACCGACGGCGCGACGCGGGAGCCCCTGGCCCCGCTCGGCGCGCCGTCGCCGGCGCAACCCACGGCGCGCGCCTCATGAGAAGGGACCACCCGCATGCCCGACCCCACGGTCGACCACACCCCGTCGAACCTCGATCCCGCTCCGGCGTCGCCGCCGTCGCCTGAACCGGCGCCCCGACCGGCGCCCTCCGAGGGCGCCGCGGCCGTGGACCCGGGCGCCTCTGCGGCCGGCCGGCCCGGTCCGGACGCCGGCGGCGAGGGTCCACCCCGGCCCAAGCGCCGTCGGGGATCCCGGGGCGGCCGCAGCCGCGGCCGTGGCCCCGGGGGCGATGCCGGCCGCCCCGACGACGACGCCCCCGACGGGGCGGGGAGCGATCTCGACGACGACCGGATCCCCGAGTTGCCCGATCGCCACTTCGAGGGCAAGCCCCAGGATCCGGCCGTGGCCGAGCGGGCCCTCGTGAAGCGGCCCAAGATCGGTGACAGCCGTCCCGCTCCCGTGGTCGAGCCCGGGAGCCCGGGAGGCCAGGGCGGCTCGGGACGCTCCGGCGGTGCAGGCGGCGGTCGGGCCCGCAAGGGCGGTGCCGCCGAGGACGGATCTGCCGGCCAGGGCTCGAAATCCGGGTCGCGGCGCCGGCGCGGCGGCCGCGGCAAGGGCAGCGGCGGCGGGCGCCCGAGCGGCCCGGCGGCGACCCCCGTCGAGGCCATCCTCGGCGGCGACGCGCCCGAGCTCGACGAGGAGACGCTGGACCGGCGTCGGGGTCGGGAGCGCAAGGGCCGCCCTGTCGGGCGCTACCTCATGGCCGTCAGCGTGCGCCCCACAGCCACGCAGATCGCCGTGCTCGAGGGGCGCAACCTCATCGAGCACTACGTGTCGCGTCCCGCCGACGACGTCGCCCAGATCCACGGCAACATCTACCTGGGGAAGGTCCAGAACGTCCTCCCCGGCATGGAGGCGGCGTTCGTCGACATCGCCACCCCGAAGAACGCCGTGCTCTACCGCGGCGACGTCCAGTACGACGCGGAGGACATCGAGAAGGGCGGCAACGCCCGCATCGAGCAGATCCTCAAGCCCAAGCAGACGATCATCTGCCAGGTCACCAAGAACCCGATCGCCCACAAGGGCGCCCGCCTCACCCAGGAGGTCTCCCTCCCCGGTCGGTTCGTGGTGCTCATCCCCAACTCGTCGACCTACGGCATCTCGAAGCGGCTCGCCGACGACGAGCGCAAGCGCCTCCGGTCGATCCTCGACAAGGTGAAGCCGCCCCAGCACGGGGTGATCGTGCGCACCGCCGCCGAAGGGGTCACATCCGAGGAGATCTCCGCCGACGTCACCCGCCTGCTGTCGCAGTGGGAGCAGATCGAGCAGCTCGCCGCCAAGGTGCAGAGCCCGGCGCTGCTGTACCGCGAGCCCGACATGGCCGTCCGGGTCATCCGCGAGGAGTTCAACGACGACTACCGGGGCATCGTCATCGACGACCAGCAGCTCTACACCGAGGTGCGTGACTACGTCGCCAGCATCTCCCCGGCGCTGGCCGACCGGGTGCAGTTCTTCGACCCCGCCACCGAACCGCTGTCGATCTTCGAGCGCCACCACGTCCACGAGCAGCTCCACAAGGCCCTCGACCCGAAGGTGTGGCTCCCTTCGGGCGGGTCGCTCATCATCGAGCACACCGAGGCCCTGACCGTCATCGACGTGAACACCGGCAAGAACGTGGGCTCGTCGAGCCTCGAGGAGACGGTGTTCCGCAACAACCTCGAAGCCGCGGTGGAGATCGCCAAGCAGCTCCGCCTGCGCGACATCGGCGGGATCATCGTCATCGACTTCATCGACATGGAGATCCGCAAGAACCGCGACGAGGTCATCACCGTGTTCCGCGACGCCCTCGCCCGGGACAAGACCCGCACCCAGGTGTTCGACATCTCCGAGCTGGGCCTGGTGGAGATGACCCGCAAGCGGATCGGGGAGGGTCTGCTCGAGTCGTTCTCCAGCCGGTGCCCGGAGTGCGAGGGCCGGGGTCTGCTCATCGACAGGGCGCTGCTCGACTGAGCCCGACCACCCGTCTGGTCCTCGCGCCCGACCCGCGCGTCGGCCGATCGGGCAGGTTTGGAGGCGAGAGTCGCCGTCGCTAGGATGGCGTCCCTATGTATGCCGTGATCCAGAGTGGTGGCAAGCAGTATCGCGTCGAGGAAGGGCAGCGTCTCGAGGTCGAGCGCCTCGGTGACGTCGACGAGGTCTCGTTGACCCCGGTCCTCGTCGTCGACGGCGACGCCGTGCTGGCCACCCCGGCCCAGCTGTCGGGCGCCAGCGTCACCGCCCGCGTGGTGGGGGAGGCCAAGGGGCCCAAGATCACCGGCTTCACGTACAAGAACAAGTCGAACCAGCGTCGCCGGTGGGGCCATCGCCAGCAGTACGCCACCATCGAGATCACCGGCATCACGAAGGGCTGAGCAGATGTCCAAGACCAAGGGCGGCGGGTCCACCCGCAACGGACGCGACTCCCAGGCCCAGCGCCTCGGGGTGAAGCGCTTCGACGGTCAGGCCGTCAACGCCGGCACCATCCTGGTGCGCCAGCGCGGCACCCGTATCCACCCCGGTGAGAACGTGGGCAAGGGCAGCGACGACACCCTCTTCGCCACGGCGGCCGGCACGGTGAAGTTCGGGCAGCGCAACGGGCGCAAGCTCGTCGACATCCTGCCCAGCTGACGCCTCGTCAGGACCGGGTCCGGCGGGGACCTTCGCTGTCGATGCCCTGCGGGAGCCGGTCGACCGGCCAGTCGAGGAGTCGCACCGCGGCGTCGAAGGCGAAGCGGTCCGTCATCCCGGCCACGTAGGTGACCGCGGCGCGGACAGGATCGTCGCGGTCGGCGTCGGGCGGCAGGAGGGTCGGGTCGGCGGCGAGGTGCTCGACGAGGGCCCGCAGCAGCTGTGCCACCGCGGCGCCCTGGGCCGCCGAGTCGGGGCGGTTGTAGATGCGCTCGTAGTTGAAGCGGCGGAGGTCGGCGAGGGCGTCGGCGTGGACCGGGTCCATGCCGACCACGCCGGTGGTGGTGATGGTGTCGACGAGGGCGCCGATCAGCGCGCCGAGCTGGCTCGGCCGGGTGGCGCCGAGCACGTCGACGACCGAGGCGGGGAGCTCGTCGGGGCGCACGATGCCCGCGCCGGCGGCGTCCTCGAGGTCGTGGGCGCTGTAGGCGCAGCGGTCCGCCCAGCTCACCACCGCCCCCTCGGGGGTGGACGGCGCCGGGAGCGACCAGGAGTGGCTGCGGATGCCGTCGAGGGTCTCGGCGCACAGGTTGAGCGGGGCGAGGACGACGTCGGCCCCCCAGACGGCGTGGTGGTAGCCCTCGGGCACGAAGCTGTCGAAGGCGTCCTCGCTGGCGTGGCCGCCGGGCCCGTGGCCGCAGTCGTGGCCGAGGGCGATGGCCTCGGTGAGGGCCACGTTGAGCCCCACCGCCCGGGCGACGGCGGTGGCCACCTGCGCCACCTCGAGGGCGTGGGTGAGGCGGGTGCGCTGGTGGTCGTCGGGGAACACGAACACCTGGGTCTTGCCGGCCAGGCGGCGGAACGCGGTGGCGTGCAGGATGCGGTCGCGGTCGCGTTCGAAGCAGGTCCGCAGGGGATCGGGGGCCTCCTCCCGCGCCCGACGACCCGCACCGCTCGAACGGGTGGCCCCGTCGCTCAACGTGGCGTCCTCGCGTGCCTCGCGCGCCTCGCGTCCCACCACGCCGCCGAGCACGGCGGTACCAGGACCATCGCCGTGGGCCAGCACCACCCCTCCGGCCGAGGGCGCACGGCGCATGGTGGCCGCCCACGCGGCTTGGCGGGGGGTGGGAGGGACGGCAACCATGGGTTCAAGTGTGCCCGCCCGCGACGACAGTGCGCCCCGTCTCGAACGGTGACGGAGCGTGGTCGTCCTCAAGAGACGGGGCACAACGGCCGATGGGTAGTGGTCCAGGGGATTCTCCTCCCTGGGTCGGACGGCTCATTTCCGACGAACGCGGCCACTGACCTCACCGAAAGTGGTACACCAGAAGGGCCTCCCGGCGATCGGATCACGGTGTACGGGTCGGAGACCGGCCCGAACCCCGGCCCAAGGAGCGCCTGATGAGCGGTGATCAGAAGCGAGACGCAGGGGCCACCCTGGTGGAGTACGCCCTCGGTGCGGCGCTGATCCTCGTCGTCGGCATCGGCGCGTTCAACTTCCTCTCCTCGGAGGCCACCCAGCAGGCCAACACCCAGGCGGAGTGCATCTCGAGCCGGCCGCCCCCGCCGGGATGCGTGCGCACCCCGGTGCCGGCGCCGGTCGGGCCCACCACCACCGGCGTGGCGCCCACCACCACCCTCACCCCGCCGTCCACCGATCCGCCTGCGAGCACCACGACGACCGCCCCGCCCCCCACCTCGACGGTCGTCGGCGGCCCGGCGGTGAGCCAGATCATCGTCGGCGACCCGTTGGGCCGATGGGAGATCAGCGCGCCGATCACCGTCACCGACCCCGGCGGCCAGCCCGTGGCCGGCGCCGTCGTCGAGGGCCGCATCGAGCTGGGTCGCCAGCCGTTCGTGGTCGGGTGCACCACCGACGCCGCCGGCACGTGCAACATCACCTTCGGGCCCATCCCCGCCGGCGAGACCAGCCTGCGCCTCACCGTCGTCTCCGTGCAGTCCGACCCGCCGGCCGCCCTGCCGCTGCCGGTGTACCCGGTGATCCCCAAGCCATGATGCGTCGACCCCGTCGCCCCGCCCCACCCCGCGCCAGGGGTGACGACGGCACCACGCTGGTGGAGTTCGCCATCGTGGCCCCGGTGTTCTTCCTGATCGTGTTCGGGATCATCGAGTTCGGGCTCATGTACCGCGACCTGCTCACCACCCAGGACGCGGTCAGCGACGGCGCCCGCTCGGCGGCGATCGCCGCCAACAACCTCGGGGCCCTCGACGACGACCCGCCGCCCGTCACCGGCGACCCGCCGATCCTGCCCGAGGCGACCGCCGACTTCGTCACCATCAAGGCGTTGCGCCAGGGCCTCGGCACCATCCCCGTCGAGTGGATCGAGAAGATCGTCATCTTCCGGGCTCAAGACCCCACGGCCGGCTCGGCCGCCGACCAGGTCCCGCAGACCTGCAAGGACGGGGTCGGCACCTCGGGCAGCGGACCCAACGCCAATCCGGCGCTCAACTACGTCGGGGCCTGCAACGTCTACGACGCGGAGCTCGCCTTCCGGGCCTACGAGTCCAAGAACACCGACTACTTCAACTGCGCCGAGAGCGCCGGGAGCCCCGAGTGCAACTGGCCGGGCATCGCCCGGGTCAACGACCCGGTGAACCCCATCGCCGCCCCCAGCTACAGCGGTCCGGACTTCGTGGGCGTGTACGTCGAGATCTCCCGGCCCTACCTGACCGGTCTCTTCGGCACCCAGTTCGACTTCTCCGAGGCGGTCATCACCCGCCTCGAGCCCGGGGTGGTGGACTGATGGGGCGCCACGCCGAGCCGTCGGCGACCCGGCGGGCGCGGGGTGACGAGGGCACCGCCCTCGTCGAGCTGGCGCTGGTCCTGCCGCTGCTGGTGCTGCTGGTGCTCGGCGTGCTCGAGTACGGCCGGGCCTGGGGCGAGTCGAACACCGTCATCCGCGCCGCCGAGGCCGCCGGACGCACGGCCGCCACCCAGGGCCCCGATCGCTTCGCCGACTACAACGCCCTGCAGTCCGTGCAGGCGTCGCTCGCCTCCCTGGGCGGCAGCGAGATCGAACGGGTCGTGATCTTCCGGGCCGACTCCGCCGACGGCCGGGTCCCGCAGCCGTGCGTCGACCTGCCCATCGCCGACGACCTGACGACCAAGGGCATCCCCGCGCAGCGCTGCAACGTGTACTCCGCTGCCCAGGTCGACTTCGCCGGCAACGTGCTCACCTACTTCGGCAACCCCACGTGCACCGGCAACTGGGACGCCGCCTGGTGCCCCACGGCCCGCAGCAGGGGCACCGACGTCACCGACCCCGACTTCCTCGGCATCTACATCAAGATCCGCTACGAAGCGCTCACCGGCATCATCGGCAACCCGACCGCCGACCTGACCGCCACCTCGGTCTTCCGCCTCGATCCCTGCATCACGGGAGTCTCCTGTGCCTGATCCGACACCGTCCCCCGCCGACCCCCACCCCTCCGTCCGCCCCCCGGCCCGACACCGTGCCGCCCGCTTCGTGGGCGACCGCTCCGGTGCCGAGGACGGCTACGTCCTCATCCTCACCGCGTTCCTCCTGCTGCCGCTCCTGGCCTTCACGGGCTTCGCCGTGGACCTCGGCGCCTGGACGGCGACCGCGTCGAAGGCGCAGAACGCCGCCGACGCGGCCTCGCTGGCCGGTGTGGTGTACCTGCCCGACCTGCCCACCAAGGCCACCTCGGTGGCCATCGAGACGGCGCGCAAGAACGGGTACCAGAACGGGGTCAACGGCGTCACGGTCACGGTCACCCCCAGCGCTCGCAACGAGCTCACGGTCCGGATCTTCGACCCCGAGGTCGACCAGTACTTCTCGTCGGCGCTGCTCACGTCGCCCCCCACCATCTCCCGCAGCGCCACCTCGGAGTTCATCCGGCCCGTCTCGATGGGGAGCCCCGAGGCCCAGGCCGGCCAGGACCCGGAGCGGGGGTTCAACCCCCAGTTCGTGCTCAACACCGCCGGGTGGTCGACCAACAAGCAGAACGGCGACAAGCGCAGCGCCGGGCAGTGCGGCGGGAGCTGGGCGGGCTGTGACCCGGTCAACACCGCCGGGGGCGTGAACACCGACTACTCCCGACCGGGCTACCTCTACACCGTCAACGTGGGGCCCACGGCCACCTCCGGCCAGCCCCTGCGCTTCGAGGTCTACGACCCGGCGTTCGTGTTCAACGACGACGCCTGCGGCACCAACAACATGAGCGCCGCCCAGATCACCACCCTCCAGACCACCTTCGGCGCCACCGACCCCTTCGCCGGTCAGCGCTACCAGGGCGGGCGCACGCCGTGGTGCATGGGCGACCAGAACCTCACCGCCCAGGGCACCGCCAACGGCTCGTCGATCGTCACCACCTACATCGTGCGGGCCCCCGACGACACCCCGAGCGACCTCAGCGACAACCCGGCGGTGTGCGCCATCAGCTTCGACGCCTACGGGAACCCCGGTCAGGGCTCCCAGCCGTGGATCAACCCGGCCCGCACGGGGGGCAACGGCATCTTCGACCTGATCACCAGCGACACCCCCCGGGGCCGTGAGAACGTGCTGTTCCGCGACCACTACCGCAAGTGGTTCCCGATCTGCACCATCCCCGCCGGCGCGGTGGAGCAGGGCGACTACGTGGTGCAGATCCGCACCAACGCCGACCTCTCCTCGCCGGTGCGCGACATCACCGGTGGCCTCACCTCCGGGGCGGGGTCGCTCGAGAGCGCCGCCACCCCGCTGCCCACCACCGGCGGCCACAACCGCTACACGATGCGCACCGGGTTCGGCACCGGGGCCGTCGGCGCCCAGTCGTCGCTGTCGACCGTCCCCGCCGCACCCACCACCTTCGAGGGCGTCAGGCTGTCGGCGGTCGGCAATCTTCCCATCTACATGAACCAGCTGGGCGCCACCGCCGAGTTCTTCCTGGCCCGCATCACCCCCGAGACGGCCGGCAAGACCCTCCAGCTCGTCTTCTGGGACATGGCCGACATCGGCGGCGGCTCGGCCACCTTCACGCTCGTCCAACCAGCCGACTACGCCGGCACGTTCGCGTGCGCGTTCAGCAGAGACGGCGGTCCGATCGTGGGGGCCACGGCGACGGGGTGCACGCTGTCGGGCATCACCAGCGCCAACTACAACGGGCGCAACGTCCAGGTGCGCATCCCGATCCCCGGGACCTACAACTGCAACGTGGCCGACCCCCTCGGGTGCTGGGTGAAGGTCCGCGTGGCGGTGGTCGGCGCCGGCGCCACCCCAGCGGACACCACCACGTGGTCGGCGGCGATGACCGGCGACCCCATCCGCCTCATCCGCTGACCGCCGGTCCCGGAGTGCCGGGCGGCAACGTCGGCGGCGGGACCGCTCCCGCGCCGTAGGCTCACCGGTCGTGTCCGGGTTCGTCGACGAGTGCCAGATCAACGTGCGGGGCGGCGACGGCGGGGCCGGCTGCGTCGCCGTGCGCCGCGAGGCCCACGTCGCCAAGGGCGGGCCCGACGGCGGCGACGGCGGCAAGGGCGGCGACGTCTGGTTCGTCGCCGACCGCAACGTGGCCTCGCTGCTGGCCTTCCGGGACCACCCCCACCGTCGGGCCGAGAACGGCACGCACGGCCAGGGCAAGAAGAAGCACGGGGCGGGCGGCCGCGACCAGGTCGTCCACCTGCCCGAGGGCACCGTCGTGCTCGACCGCGACGGCACGGTCCTGGCCGACCTCGTGCACGCCGGCGACCGCTGGCTGGCCGCCGCCGGGGGCCGGGGCGGCAAGGGCAACGCCCGCTTCCTGTCGAACCGGCGCCGGGCCCCGATGTTCGCCGAGCAGGGCGAGGTGGGCGAGGAGCGCTGGCTCAACCTCGAGTTGAAGCTCATGGCCGACGTGGCCCTCGTCGGCTTCCCCAACGTCGGCAAGTCGACGCTGGTCTCGCGGGTGTCGGCGGCCAAGCCGAAGATCGCCGACTACCCGTTCACCACCCTCGAGCCCAACCTCGGCGTGGTGCGCCTCGACGACGGCTTCGAGTACGTCGTGGCCGACATCCCCGGGCTGATCGAGGGGGCCAGCGAGGGCCGGGGGCTCGGCCACCGGTTCCTGCGCCACATCGAACGGGCCCGCGTGCTGGTGCTGCTCGTCGACCTCGCCGGCGGCGACGACGGGATGAACACCGCCCTCCCCGCCGAGCAGGTCGACGTGTTGCAGCGCGAGCTGCGCCAGTACCAGCCCGACCTCGCCGACCGACCCCGACTCGTGGTGGGATCGCGGGCCGACCTCGTGCCCGAGGTCCTGACCCTCGCCGAGGCCGGGCAGGGCCTCACCACCGGCGACGGTGTCGAGCTCGACCTGTGCATCTCGGCGGTCACCGGCGCCGGGCTGCCCCACCTGATCGGACGGATGGCCGACGCGGTGCGCGGGGCGCGGGCCGCCGAGCCCGAGCCCGAGGCGTTCATCGTCCACCGACCCCTCCCCGAAGGGGTGACCGTGGAGCGCGAGGACGACGGCAGCTTCCGGGTGCTCGGCCGGGCCGCCGAGCGGGCAGTGGCGCTCTCGGACCTCACCAACCTCGAAGCCCTCGACTACGCCCACGCCCGACTGAAGAAGCTGGGCGTCGACAAGGCCCTCGCCCGGGCCGGCGCCCGTGACGGCGACACCGTCCACATCGGCCGGCTGACCTTCGACTACGAGGACGAATGAGCCCCGGGGATCGGCGATGATCGTCGTCGCCAAGATCGGCACCTCCTCGGTGACCGACGCCGAGGGGCGGGTGAGCGCGACCGCGGTCGCCAAGCTGTGCGCCGAGGTCGCCGAGCTGCGCGCCCAGGGTCATCAGGTCGTCGTGGTCACCTCGGGGGCCATCGGCGCCGGGCTCCCGCCCCTCGGTCTCGGCGGCGAGCGACGCCCCCGGGACGCCGTCACCCTCCAGGCCGTCTCCGCGGTCGGCCAGAGCCGGCTCATGCAGGTCTACGACGACACGCTGTCCGCCCACGGTCTCGTGGCCGCCCAGGTGCTGCTCGCCCCACTCGACTTCGTCCACCGCCGCCAGTACCTCCAGGCCCGGGGCACGGTGCGCCGCCTGCTCGAGCTCGGAGCGGTGCCCGTGGTGAACGAGAACGACGCCGTGGCCGACGACGAGATCCGCTTCGGGGACAACGACCGGCTGGCCGCCCTCGTCGCCCACCTCGTCGACGCGGGGCTGCTGGTCCTGCTCACCGACACCCCGGGGCTGTTGTCGGCCGACCCCCGCCTCGACCCCTCGGCGTCGCTCATCGAGGAGATCGTCGAGGTCGACCACGCCCTCGAGGCGCTGGCCGGGGGCCCCGGCACCGCCGGGGGGAGCGGCGGCATGGCCTCCAAGGTGGCGGCGGCCAAGATCGCCGCCTGGAGTGGGGTGCGCACCGTCATCGCCGCCGCCGCCCGGCACCGGGTGCTGGCCGACGCCGTCGCGGGTGCTCCCGGGGTGGGCACCGTGGTGGTGCCCCACGACCGCCGGCTCCCGGCCCGCAAGCTGTGGATCGCCTTCGCGGTCGGCTCGGCGGGCACGCTGGTGGTGGACGAGGGGGCCCGCCGGGCGCTCGAGCGTGGTGGAGCGTCGTTGCTCCCGGCCGGCGTGACCGAGGTGCGTGGTGACTTCGACGCCGATGACGCGGTGGAGATCGTCGACGTCGGCGGCGCCGTGTTCGCCAAGGGCCTGGCCCGCACCTCGGCGGCCACCGCCCGCACGATGGCCGGGCGGCGCAGCGCCGACCTGCCCGACGGCGTGCCGGCGGCGCTGGTCCACGTCGACGACCTCGTCGTCCTCCCCTGATCCGCGGCACTCTTCGAGGTCGTGGCCGCGACGCCGGAGTCCGGGGCCATCCGCCAGGTCCTCGCCGCCGACGACGAACACGCCGCCCCCCACCTCGTCGACGCCGAGGTGCTGGCCGTGATCACCGCCCACCATCGACGAGGCGATCTCGACGACACCGCGGCCTCCCTCGCCGTGGCCGACCTGACGGCGTGGCCCGGTGAGCGCTGGTCGCACCGTACCTTCCTCGCTCGGGCGTGGGAGCTGCGCGACGACGTCCGGGGGTACGACGCCCTCTACGTCGCCCTCGCCGAGGCGATGGACGCGACCCTCGTCACCCTCGACCGACGGCTCGCCCGTGCCCCTGGCATCCGCTGCCGGATCGACGTGCTCTGATCCAGGGGGCGCGGGCCGGGCCGGGCCGCAAGGACGAGTCAGCTCGCCGGCGTCTCGGGGGAGCTGGAGGCGCCGGGGGCTTCGAGCTTCTTGGCCTCGGCCAACAGCTCGGCGGCGTCGTGGCTGGCGGAGGCGACGGGCAGGCCCATCTGCTCACGCAGCACGTCGAGGCGTGCCACCGCCTCGGTGTTCATGGCCGCCTTCTCGACCTCGATCATGCGCCCCTCGACGCCCTGGGAGGTGAGCTCCTGGGCGCCCTTGGCCTTCGCGTAGCGCAGCTCGATCTTCTCGCGCACCTGCTCGAAGGTCGGTACGTCCTCGCCGACGGTCGCCGACAGCGTCGCCATCGCCGAGTTCATCTGCTCCTGCATCTTGGCCTGGTCGAGCTGGCCGAGGAGCTTCTGGCGTTCGGCCAGCTTCTGTTGCAGCGCCGCGGAGTTCTGGGCGACGGCCGCCTTGGCCTGCTCGGCGGCCTGGGAGGACTGCAGCACCAGCGTCTTGGTGTCCTCGACGTCGCGCTCGACGGCGATGAGCCGGTTCGCGAAGGCCTCGGCGGCCTGCGTGTACTCGACGGCCTTGGCCTCGTCGCCGGACTTGGTGGCCTGATCGGCCATGATCAGCGCCTGGCGGGCGTTGGCGGTGAGCTTCTCGTACTCGCCCATGGTCCGGTTCAGGCGCATCTCGGCCTGCTTCTGGTTGGCGATCACGTTGGCGGCCTGCTCTCGGAGGCGCCGGTGTTGATCCTGGGCCTCGCGGATGGCCTGCTCGAGCTGCACCTTCGGGTCCGCCCGCTCGTCGAGCGACGAGTCGGCCTTGGCGCCGAGGTACTTCCACCAGCGGGTGAGTGCGTTTGCCATGGCGGGCAGGCTAACCGGAGCGCTCCGCGGCGCGACGGTCGGTCCGTCGCAGGCGGTCGGTGACCGCCCGTAGCTCCTCGGCCCGCAGCGCCAGCAACACCACGACGTAGGCCGCCGACCCCGCCAGCCCCGCCAGGACCGATGCGGCCAGACCGGTGCCGAGCCCCCACAGCACACCCCCGACCACCAGTGCCATCACCGTCGTCGCCGCGGCCAGCCGCACGATCCCCCGGGCGGTGCTTCGGTCGAACCACGGGCCGATGCGGCGCTGCAGCACCACCAGCGCCACCACGCTGAACACCACGTAGCCCCCCGAGAACGCCGCCGCCAGACCCTCGACCCCGAACGGGCCGACGAGGGCGACGGCCAGGACGATCGTGAGGACGTTCTCGCCTACGTTCACCACGAACGGCGTACGGGTGTCGCGGAGGGCGTAGAACCCCCGCATGGCGAAGAGGTACGCCGAGAAGAACGGCAGACCGACGGCCAGGGCGGCGAGGGTCGTGGCGATGGTGTCCGACGAGGCGGCGTCGAGGGCCCCTCGTTCGAGCACGAGCTCCACCCCGGGTCCGGCGAGCAGGGCCATCCCCACCGCGGCGGGCAACATCAGGACCAGCACCAGGCGCAGCCCGTAGGTGAACCGGGCCCGCAGCCGGTCCCACTCCTCGGCCACCGCCGCGGCCGCCATCTCCGGGGTGAAGGCGGTCATCACCGACACCGCCCACAGCCCGTAGGGGAGCTGGAAGAAGATGTAGGCCGTCGTGTACACGGTGACGCCGTCGACGCCGTTGGCCAGGACGATCATCGTGAAGAAGGCGACCTGGTTGGCGACCACGTAGCCGAGGGTCCAGCCCGACAGGCGCCCCACCTGGCGGACCGCCGGGTCGCGCAGGTCGAACCGCCAACGCAGACGGACGCCGGCGTAGCGCAACGCCGGCCAGAGCACGAGGGTCATCGCCACGATCCCGGCGGTGGTCCCGAGGCCGAGGAGGAACTGCAGCCCCCGGTCGTCCCTGACCTGCTCGAAGGTGGGCTGGTCGCCCCCGGCCAGGCTCGGCAGGGCGAGGAAGAGGCAGATCACCACGATGTTGTTGAGCACCGGGGCGAAGGCGGGCACCGCGAAGTAGCGCTTGGCGTTCAGGATCGCCGAGCCCAGCGCGGTGAGCCCGTAGAAGAACATCTGGGGGATGAACAGGACGAGGAGCGGGACGGCCACCTCGGCCTGCCGGGCGGCCTCGTCGCCCGACTCGGTGAGGTTGTAGGCCCGGATGATCAACGGGGCGGCCAGCATCGCCACGACCGTCGTGACCCCGAGCACCACGGTGACGACGGTGGCCAGGGCGTTGATGCTGTCGGTGTCGTCGTGGTCGAGCTGTTGGACGACGACGGGGACGAGCGTGGCGGCCAGGATGCCGCCGAGCACCAGGTCGTAGAGCAGGTTGGGGGTGGTGTTGGCGAGGTTGTAGGCCTCGGCCAGCGCCGTCGTGCCGAGCGCGTAGACGATGACGACGGTGCGGACGAGCCCGGTGACCCTGCTGAGCGCCGTGCCGAGGGCGACGACCCCGGACGAGCGCAACAGCCGGCTGCCGCCCGTCGCGGTCATGGCAGGTCGGGCGGAGGCATGCCCTCGCGACGCTCGCCCTCGGGCCCGCCGACGGCCCCCCCGCCCCGTTCCAGCGGGTCCGGGTCGGGATCATCGGGCATCGGACCCTCGTAGGGGGGGACGGCCGGCCCGGGCTCGGGCCTCTCGTCGCGGGACCCGGGCGGCTCGAACGGCGGCAGGGGAGGAGGGAGGGGTGCGTCGGAGGGTGTGGGGGGCAGGGCGTCGAGGCCCGACGCCAGCGCCTGCAGCTCGGCGACGACGTCGTCGACCGTCGTGCCGATCAGGGCCAGGGCGTCGGTCTGCTGGGTGGCGCCCAGCTCCAGGGTCCGCGTCACCGTCTCGTCGAGGCGGGCGTCGAGCTCGGCGAGGCGGCGCTCGGTGGCGGTGAGGCGCTGGTCGATGCGCTTGGCGATGTCGAGCTGGCGGCGGCGGGCCTCCGCCGCGGAGCCGCCGGCGCGCTCGGCGGCGGCCAGCTCGGCGATGATGCCGGCGACGTCGATGCCGTCGCGGGCATCGTTGAGGTCCTGGCCGGCGGCGGCCACCCGCCACGTCTCCTCGACGGCGACCGCGACGTCGTCGCCGATGGCCTCCAGGCGGTCGCGGAGCGGGCCGCGGTCGATCCGGCGGACGGCCGCCAGGTAGCGGTCCTCGGCGGCCACGGCGTCGACCACGAAGCGCTGCCACCGGGGGCCGAGCGCCCGGGTCCGCATCCGCCACCGGGAGCGGCGGGGCAGGGCCGCGGCGACGCGGTCGCGCCAGCGGGTCGAGCTGCTCACCGCCGCTGCGCCGGGGCCGTGCAGGAGGACGGCGCGCCGGCGGGGATCATCGCGACAACGTACCCGGCCCGCCCTCCGGCCCCGCGGTGGCCCGCCGGTAGCCTCTCGGGCGTGACCGATCCCGCTGCCACCGGGGCCCCCGTGCCCATCCCCGAGCTCGGCCGCCGAGCCAAGCAGGCCTCCCGGGCGTTGGCCACGGCGTCCACCGCCACCAAGGACGACGCCCTGCTGGCCGCCGCCGATCTGCTGGTCGACCGGAGCGCCCCGATCCTCGAGGCCAACGCCGCCGACGTCGCCCGCGCCGAGGCCGAGGGCGTGTCGTCGACGGTCGTCGACCGGCTCCGCCTCGACCCCCGGCGCATCGAGGCGATGGCCTCGGGGTTGCGCCAGGTCGCGGCGTTGGCCGATCCGGTCGGCGAGGTGCTCGACGGGTGGGTCCGCCCCAACGGGTTGCGCATCCGGCGGGTGCGGGTGCCGCTCGGCGTGGTGGCGATCATCTACGAGAACCGCCCGAACGTCACCTCCGACGCCGCCGGGCTGTGCCTGAAGTCCGGCAACGCCGCGTTCCTGAGGGGGTCGTCGGGGGCCATCTCCTCGAACACCGTCATCGCCGACGTGCTCCGTGACGCCGTCGCCAAGGCCGGGCTCCCCGCCGACGCCGTGCAACTCGTGACCGACACCAGCCGCGAGGCGGCCGTGGAGTTCATGCGCCAGCGCGACGCCATCGACTGCCTCATCCCCAGGGGCGGGCCGTCGTTGATCCGCTCCATCCTCGAGAACGCCACGGTCCCCTACGTGATCGACGGCGACGGCAACTGCCACGTCTACGTCGACGCCGACGCCGACCTCGACATGGCGCTCGACATCGTCGTGAACGCGAAGACCCAGCGGCCCTCGGTGTGCAACGCCGCCGAGACGCTGCTCGTGCACGCCGACGTGGCCGGGGTGTTCCTGCCCCGGGCGGCCGAGGCCCTCGACGGGGTCGAGCTGCTCGTCGACGCTCGTGCGGGAGCGGTTCTGCCCGGCACGACCCCGGCATCGGACGAGGACTGGTCGACCGAGTTCCTCGACCTGCGCCTGGCCGTGGGGGTGGTCGACTCCCTCGACGCCGCCATCGCCCACGTCACCCGCTACGGCTCGGGCCACAGCGAGGCGATCGTGACCCGGTCGCTCGAGGCGGCCGAGCGCTTCACGACCGAGGTCGACGCCGCCGCGGTGGTGGTCAACGCCAGCACCCGTTTCGTCGACGGCGAGGAGTTCGGGTTCGGCGCGGAGATCGGGATCTCGACCCAGAAGCTCCACGCCCGCGGTCCGATGGGCCTGCGTGAGCTCACCACCGCCAAGTACGTCGTGCACGGCACCGGCCAGACCCGCGGCTGACGGACGCACCGCGTCCCGACGAGGCGTCGCCGAGGGGTGGGTGTCCGGTGGGGTGGGGCCAGGCGTGCGGGGGGAAGCGCCAGCGTCCCCGCACGCACCGCGTCCCGACGAGGCGTCGCCGAGGAGGGCGCCATGGGAACGTGCGGCCGGCTGTGGTCGCCCGGACGGGCCGGGCCAGGCGTGCGGGGGAGGCGCCAGCGTCCCCGCACGCACCGCGTCCCGACGAGGCGTCGCCGAGGAGGGCGCCATGGGAACGGAAGCGCCAGCGTCCCCGCACGCACTGCGTCCCGACGAGGCGTCGCCGAGGAGGGCGCAATGAGAACGGTAGGGTCGATCGGATGGAGTACCGCTTCGAGTCACCCGCTGCCGTCCGCTCGTCGTTGGGGGAGGTCAACTACCTCTCCGACGAGGGCATCGCCGGGGTGGTGTTCCTCGCCGACCGGTTGGGCAAGCCGATCCTCGTCGAGGGCCCTGCCGGCACCGGGAAGACCCAGTTGGCGAAGTCCGTGGCCGAGATCCTCGGTGCCCGACTGATCCGCCTCCAGTGCTACGAGGGCCTCGACGAGTCCAAGGCGCTCTACGAGTGGAACTACAAGAAGCAGCTCCTGCGCATCCAGGCCGAGCGGAACAACGAGTCGACCTGGGAGGACATCGAGACCGACATCTTCTCCGACGAGTTCCTGCTCACCCGCCCGCTGCTCGAGGCCATCCGTGCCGAGGACCCGGTGGTGCTGCTCATCGACGAGGTCGACCGTGTCGAGGTGGAGACCGAGGCGCTGCTGCTCGAGATCCTCTCCGACTACCAGGTGTCGATCCCCGAGCTGGGCACCATCGAGGCCCGCCAGATCCCGATGGTGTTCCTCACCTCCAACAACACCCGGGAGCTCTCCGAGGCCCTCAAGCGGCGCTGCCTGTTCCTGCACATCGACTACCCGGACATGGATCGCGAGAAGGAGATCGTCCTCGCCAAGATCCCCGACATCACCGACAGCCTCGCCGACCAGGTGGCCCGCATCGTGCGGTCGATCCGCCAGCTCGAGCTGAAGAAGGCCCCGTCGGTGTCCGAGACGCTCGACTGGGCCCGCACCCTCCTCCTGCTCGGCGTCGACGCCGTCAACGAGGCGGAGGCCACCGAGACGCTCCACATCCTGCTCAAGTACCAGAGCGACATCGCCAAGGCCACGAAGGAGCTGTCGGGCGACCGGGGCGGCCCCCGCAAGCCCGGCGTGCCCCGGACGTGAGCCCGACGCCCGACGTCGACCCCGGCCGCGGTCCGGGGGGCACCGAGGCCCCGGTCGGCGCCGGCGGCGTGGCCGTCGCCGACCCCGGCTCGCCGCTGCTCGACCTCCTCGGCGGGTTCATGGGCGAGCTGCGCGCCGCCGGGCTGCCGGTGAGCCTCACCGAGAACCTCGACGCCATGGAGGCGGTCCGCCACATCCCCCTCGAGGACCGTGACGCCTTCAAGTACGCCCTCGCGGCGACGCTCGTGAAGAACAACGCCCACTGGCGGGCGTTCGAGACCGTCTTCGAGGTGTACTTCTCGATCCGGGGCCGGGAGTACCAGCTTCGACCCGACGACGACGTCGAGGCCGCCGAGGACGACGACGAGTCACTGCAGGGCCAGCAGGACAACGCCGGCGCGGGGGCGGGCGGCGGGGGCGACAGCCTCTCGCCGGAGGAGCTCCAGGAGATGCTCTTCCAGGCCCTCCTCCACGGCGACGAGGCCCTGTTGCGGGCCCTGGCCCGCCAGGCGGTGAAGCGCTTCGCGGGGATGGAGCCCGGCCGGCCGGTCGGCGGCACCTACTACCTGTACCGCACGCTGCGGAACCTCGACCTCGACGACACCCTCGAGGCCCTGATGGCCCAGTCCCGCGACGAGGCCCCCGAGCCGCTGACACCTCTCGAGGAGCGCCTGGAGCGCGACGAGTTCGAGAGCCGCATCGACCGGCTCAAGCAGGAGGTCGAGGCCGAGATCCGCCGGCGACTGGTGGCCGACCGGGGTGTCGAGGCGATGGCCAAGACCCTCCGCAAGCCCCTTCCCGAGGACATCGACTTCATGCACGCCAGCCGGGAGGAGCTGGTGTCCCTGCGCAAGGCCATCTACCCCCTCACCCGCAAGCTGGCCGTCCGCCTCGCCCGCAAGCGGCGCCACGGGCGCAAGGGCCCCCTCGACTTCCGGGCCACCGTGCGCCAGTCGCTCAGCTACGGCGGTGTGCCGGTGGAACCGAGGTTCCGCTACCCCCGGCCCTCGAAGCCGGAGATCTTCGTGATCGCCGACATCTCGGGCTCGGTGGCCAGCTTCGCCCGCTTCACCCTCCACCTCGTGTACGCCATCGCCGGGCAGTTCTCGAAGGTGCGGTCGTTCGTGTTCATCGACGGCATCGACGAGGTCACCCGGTTCTTCGAGGGCGTCGACGACATCGGTGAAGCCGTGCACCGCGTGAACACCGAGGCCGACGTGGTGTGGGTCGACGGGCACAGCGACTACGGCCACGCCTTCGAGGTCTTCTGGGACCGGTACGGGCGCGAGATCGGCCCGAAGACGACGGTGATGGTCCTCGGCGACGCCCGGAACAACTACCACGCCTCGCAGGCGTGGGTCATCAAGGAGATCCGCAAGAAGGCCCGCCACGTGTACTGGCTCAACCCCGAGCCCGGCTCCTACTGGGACACCGGTGACTCGATCGTCGGCGAGTACGGGGTGCACTGCGACGGGGTCTTCGAGTGCCGCAACATGCGTCAGCTCGAACGCTTCGTCGAGAACCTCGCCTGACGGCGCGTCGGCCCGGGCCGGCGATCGTGGCCCCGTGTCGGGTGCCCGCGGTCGACGACGGGTGTCAGCCGAACCCCGCGCCGTCGATCGGCGCGACGGGGGTGATGTCGGGGAGCCGACGCATGCGGATGCCGTTGACCACACCGAGGAGCCCGGCGAGGACGGGCACCAACAGCGCGACCTGGAGCGAGAGGTTGCGAGCGTCGGTGTTGATGGCCAGGACCTCCTCCTGGATCGCTCGTGGCTCCCCCTCCAGCTGTGCCGCGAGGGCGGTGTTGCTCATGACCTCGGCGTCGGTCTCGAGCTCCGACGCGATCTGCTCCTGCTGACGTGGGGGGATGACCGTGCTCGACTCGGTCATGGTGGTGAAGCTGAGAGCGAGGGCCCACAACATGAGCGCGCCCGCCACCGCCAGACCGAACGACAGCCCGAACGAGCCCGACGCGGAGTTGACGCCGGCGGCCTCGCTGATCCGGTCCTCCGAGATGGGGGCGAGGGTGAAGTTGTTGAGCTGGGACACGAGCAGGCCCAGTCCCGTGCCGGTGACGAGCAGCGGGACGACCAGGTACCAGCCCGAGTCGACCCTCGGCACGAGGGGGACGATCGCCCCGACGCCGACGGCGGCCAGCGCGAACCCGCTCAGCACCATGTCGGCGGGCCGTCTGTCGCTGAGCTTCCTGCCGGCGATGAGTGCCACGGCGAACATCGAGAGCGAGAGCGGGGCCAACGAGAGGCCGGTCTGCATCGCGTCGAGCTCGAGCGTCATCTGCAGGAAGAGGGGCAGGGCGATCATCGCTCCACCGAGGACCACGTTCTGGAGCATCTGCTGGGACACACCGATCCGGAAGTTGACGTGGGCGAAGAGATCCGGGTCGAGCAACGTGGGTTTGCCGTCCCGCTTCCTCCTCACCAGCCACCAGGCCAGCGAACCCAGGGCGACGGCGCCGACCGAGATCAAGAGCGCCACGAACTCGCCGCCCTCCTGCCAGACGAGGATGCCGAGCACGACACCCCCCATGCCGACCACGGAGAGCACGGCCCCGACGGCGTCGATCCTGCGCGGCCCGGTGTAGGGCACGTCCCGGACGAGGCGGATCTGGGACAGCACGACGGCGATGATGACGGCTTCGAGGGCGAAGCCGACCCTCCACGAGAGGTAGGTGGTGAGGAAGCCGCCGAGGAGGGGGCCCACGGCCGCGGCGATCGCGGCGGAGGCGCCGACCAGGGCGTAGGCCTTCTTCTGGGCGGTGCCTTCGAAGTTGCCGTGGATGAGCGACTGCATGGCCGGCAGCAGGAGGGATGCGCCGAGACCGCCCACGATCGCCCAGAAGACGACGACCGTGCGCAGGTCCTGGGCCAGCGTCATGGCGAGGGCCCCGATGGCGTAGGCGAGCAGGCCCAGCACGTAGGCCCGCCGGCGCCCCATGAGGTCGCCCAGCTTGCTGTTGATCAGGATGAAGGCGGCCGAGACCAGGGCCTCGAGGGCGATGGCGGACTGGACGCCGCTGGCGGTGGTGTCGAGGTCGGCGACCACGGCGGAGATGGAGACGTTCATGAGCGAGGTGTCGACGACGAGCACGAACATCGCCATCGCCAAGAGCAGGGCGAGGCGCGGGTTCCCGCTGGGCGAATCTCCTGCGGAGGCCTCTAGGTCCTCGGTCATGCGGGCGTTCCTCCGGTGTCGTCGGTGATCTCGTCCTCGTCGCCCCCGCGAAGGTGCGTCCGCACGCCCTCGAGGGCTCGCTCGAGGCTCGGGTAGAAGTGCTCCTGATCGAGGCTGGAGTGCAGGCCGTAGCGCTGCACACGAACCTGGAGGCGGTCGCGCATCTCCGCGAAGGCGATGTGCACGCCGTCGGCGTTGAGCTCCTCGTCGAGGTCGCGGAGGACTTCGGCGGCGGTGACGTCGAGGTCGGTCATGGCCTCGCACTGCAACACCACCCAGTGGGGTCGACGCTCCCGGACGAGGCGGCGCACATGTTGGCGGAACTGGCCGGCGTTGGCGAAGAACAGCGGCGCCTCCCACCGGTACACGACGACCTCGGGGAGCTGCTCGGCCTCCGGGTACGCGTCGAGGCTGTGCCAGCCGCCGAGCTCGGGTACCTGTCCGAGCACGGCGCCGTGCGGCCACCAGTTGCGCCGGAAGAACAGCAGCACGGCCAGCACGATGGCCAGGACGATCCCTTCGAGGACGCCCAGGAAGATGACGCCGGCGGTGGCCACGAGGCTGATGGCCAGCGCAGAGGGTCGCACGGTGGCGAAGCGCTTCAGCGCGGTGAGGTCGACCAGGCTCAGCGCCGCGGTGATGACCACCGCGGCGAGCGCGGTCTGGGGGAGATCGGAGAGCAGGCCGTTGAGGAAGAGCAACAAAGCGGCGACGAGCCCGGCGCCGATCAACCCGGTGAGCTGTGACTTCGCCCCCGACTGATCGGCCACGGCCGTGCGGGAGCTGCTCACCGAGACCGCGAAGCCCTGGAAGAACCCGGCGGCGATGTTGGCGGTGCCGATGCCCACCATCTCGTGGTCGGGGTCGACCTCCTCGCCGCGGCGGGCGGCGAAGCTGCTGGAAGTGGCGATGGTGTCGGTGAGCGACACCATCGTGATGCCGATGGCGCCGACGAGCAGCGGGCCGACATCGGACCAAGCCGTCCAGGGGAGCGACGGTGTCGGCACACCCTGGGGCAGGGTGCCCACCGTGGCCACGCCGTCCGCAGCGAGATCGAGGACGGACGAGGCGATGGTGACGCCGACCACGGCGACGAGCACTGCGGGCACCCGGCGGGTGAAGCGCGGCATCACGAGCAACACCACGAGGACGGCGAGGCCGGTCACCAGCGTGGCGCGGTTCGTCTGGTCGAGCCCGTCGAGGAACGCACCGACCTCGCCGAGGAAGTCGTCGGCGTCCGTCGAGAAGCCGAAGAGCTTGGGGAGCTGGCCCACGATGATGGTAATGGCCAGGCCGTTGAGGTAGCCGACCCGGACCTCGCTCGACAGGAGGTCGGCGATGAAGCCGAGCTTGGCCACCCCGAGCCCGATGAGGATGAGCCCCACCATGATGGCCAGCATCCCCGCAAGCGTGATGGCGCTGTCGGGGTCGCCCACGACCAGCAGCGGCGTGATTGCGGCGAGGATCAGGGGCGAGACCGACGAGTCGGGGCCGAGCACCAGCACCCTCGACGGGCCGAAGACCGCGTAGGCCACGAGGCAGGCGATCGTCGTGTACAGGCCGGTGACCGCGGGCAGCCCGGCGAGCTCGGCGTAGGCCATCCCCTGGGGGACGAGGATGGCGGCCAGCACGATGCCGGCCACGAGGTCCGGGCGGAACCACGGCCGCTCGTAGGCGCGCAGCATCGTCAACCCCGGGGCCCATCGGGTCACCGCCCGCCCTGCCGCTGTGGCGGTGCCGGCGTCGTGGGTCGACGTCATCGGCCTGCGATCGTCGTGGTCGCCGGCGTCTCGACACCCGTGCCGTGGCGGAACCGGAGGAGGAGGTCGTCCCACGGGGCGAACAGCTGGGGGGCGTCGTGGGCCTCCCTCAGGAGCACGCCGAGGCGTCGGCAGGTGAAGAGCAGCTCGCGGGCCGCCCGCCCGGGCCACGGGCGGGGGAGGAGCTCGGGTGGCAGCAGCGGATCGCGGTCGAAGCAGGCCTGGAAGTCGATGCCCATGGCCAGGCTCCCGGGCAGGAACTCGGCCTCGGTGAGCCGGCGGTGGTCGCGCCGCCACTGCTCGAGGAGGGGTGGGACGTCCTCGTAGGCCTCGATGAACCGCCGGTACCGCTCGCCGAGCTCGTCGATGGCCCAGAAGCGGGCGGCCAGCTCCCGGGGGTCGGTGGCACCGCCGACGGCGAGGTCGTCGGTGGACGCCACGGTGACGTGGTCGCCGACCCCGAGGCGGTCGGCGGCCGAGCCGACGTCCGCCTCCCAGGCGCGCGCCGAGACGTAGAGGCCGTTCTGGACGGCGGCCCCGCCCAGCTCGAGGAGGTGGTCGCGGAAGGCGTCCCGGGCGCGGCGGTTGGCCTCGGGGACGGCGAAGGCCACGAGGTGCCATCGTCGGTCCCAGCCCCGCCCGGCGGCGTCCTGGGTGAACGCCAGCCGCGTCCGTTCCATCGACGCGGCCATGGTCCGCACGCCGTGGGGGGTGGCCCGGTAGGAGGCCTCCCGGCCCTCGCCCTCGCGGTCGAACAGCTCCTCGGCGACGAGGCGGCGCAGGCACGACCGGACCTGCTCGGCGGTCTGGCCGCACGCCTCGGCCACCGGGTACACGTCGGCGGCGTGCAGGGTGGCGTCCTTGCGGACCATGCCGAGGACCAGCATCCGGGTGGGGATCTCCGTCCCCGAGCCGAAGGTCGTCCGGCGTGCCGCCGGGGCCCCGACCCCGGTCGTCACCTCGCCGGTCGTTCCTGCCACGGCCGTAGTCAACTCTGACCACCTCTGGCGGTCAAGCGGCCCGCCCCGGGCGCCGGGGTGCTACATGACGTGCAGGCCGCACTCCGTGCGGTCGAGGCCCGCCCATCGGCCCGAACGGGGATCGGTCGGGTCGGTGGGCCGCGAGGTGCAGGGCTGGCACCCGATGGAGGGGTAGCCCTGCTCGAGCAGCGGGTTCACGAGCACGCCGTGGTCGGCGATGTAGCCGGCCACGTCGAGGTCGGACCACGCGGCGATCGGGTTCACCTTCACGAGGCCCCGCAGGTCGCGGGCCACGATCGGCGCGGTCACCCGGCTGTCGGCCTCGGCCCGCCGGAGGCCGCTCATCCACGCCGCCTTGCCGGCGAGGGCCCGGTCGAGCTGGCCGACCTTGACCGCCGAGCAGCAGTTCGACGGGTCGGCCTGCCAGAGGGGCTCGTCCTGGCGCTGCACCGTCATGATCCGCAGGTTCAACCCGTACCGGCGCCGGACCTCCTCGACGGTCTGGAGCGTCTCGGGGAAGTGGTAGCCGGTGTCGATGAACACCACCTCGATGGCGGGGTCGACCTTCACGGCCAGGTCGATGAGCACGGAGTCGGTCATCGACGCCGTCAGCGCCAGGTGCGGGGCGAACGTGTCGACCGCCCACTCGATGATGCGCGACGCCGGCCACGACTCGAACTGGGCGCTGAGAGCGGCCAGTTCGGCGTCGGAGAGCTCGGGCGCCGAGAGGTTGGTCAGGCTCACGTGGCGCACTCCGACGCGCCGACCTCGGCCTCGTAGGGGCCGGTCTCGTCGTAGTCGACGAAGAAGCTGGGATCGTCCTCGGGCTTGGGGAACCAGTCGAGGTCCTTCAGCTCCGCGGCGATGGCCTTGGTGCCCCCGGACCGCTCGATCCACCCCCGGAACGTCTCCCCGGCCTCGCGCTCGCCTGCGAAGCGGCGCACGACCCGGACCGTCGCCTCGGGGGCGGCCTTCGCAGGGACCCGCAGCGCCTTCTCGCCGAAGTGGATCTGCTCGTCGCCGACGTAGCCGCCGAGCAGCATCTGGTAGCCGGGGGCGGACTTGCCGTGCGCTCGACGTTCGGCACCGTTGAACCCGATGTCGGCGACGTGGTGCTGCCCGCAGGAGTTCGTGCACCCGGAGATGTTGATGCGCAGCCCGCCGACCTCGCCGAGGCCCTCGGCCTCGAGTGCCGAGGCGATGGCGTCGGCCAGGCCCCGGCTCTGGGTGACGGCGATGTTGCAGGTGTCGGCACCCGGGCAGGCCACCACGTCGCGCACCAGCTCCGCGCCGGGGCTGGCCATCCCGATGGCGTCGAGGCGGCTGTGCAGCACCGGGAGCTGACGCTCCGAGAGGCCCCGGAACACCAGGTTCTGGCGGTTGGTGATGCGCACCTCGGCGCCGAGCTCGCGCTGGATCGCGGCCAACCCGCGGAACTGTGCGGCCGTGATGTCGCCGAGGTGGGCGTGGGCGTAGGCCGAGACGGTGCCGTTGGCGACGCCGCGCACGACGTTCGCGTCCTCCCACCTCTCGAAGGCGCCGGTGCGCCGCAACGCCACCGGGGTGCCGTGTCCCATCGGGGTGGCGGCCACGTCGGCGGCCACGCCGGCGGGTAGGTCGCCGTGCTTCTCCACCTCGGTGGGGATGCCGCCAGGCCACGACGACGAGGCCAGCAGCAGATGGCGGCTGGCGAAGACCCGTCGCTGCAGCTCCTCGAAGCCGAGCGCGTCGACGAGCCACTTCATGCGGGCGCGGAGCTTGTTGTCGCGGTTGCCGGCCTGGTCGAAGACCCGCAGCAGCGCCTCGATGGTGGGCAGCAGGTCCTCACGGCTGGTGAAGGGCTCGAGGGCGAGCGCGGGGTGGGGGGTGGTGCCGAGGCCCCCGGCGATGTAGACGCGGAACCCGGCCTCGACACGGCCGTCGTCGTGGGTGTGGGTGGTGGCGATCACCCCGACGTCGTTGAACATCGCCTGGCCGCAGTCGGTGCTGCACCCGGAGAAGTTGATCTTGAACTTGCGGGGCAGGCGCTGGGCGATCGGGTTGCGCAGGAAGTGCTGGAACGCGGCCTCGGCCCACGGCGTGATGTCGAGGATCTCGAAGGGGCAGGCCCCGGCGAGGTGGCAGCCCTGGACGTTGCGCACGGTGTCGCCGCACGCCTCCCGGGTGGTCATCCCGACGGCGGCGAGGTCGCGCATCACGTCGGGGACCTGCTCGAGCTGGACGTAGTGGAACTGGATGTTCTGCCGGGTGGTGAGGTGGCCCCATCCCCTCGAGTACCGCTCGGCGATGTCGGCCAGGCGGTCGAGCTGCTCGGCGGTGATGTGGCCCGCCGGCGCCTTGATCCGCACCATCTGGTTGTGGCCGCCCTGGCGTTGGCCGTAGATGCCGTTGTTCAGGCGGAAGACCCGGAACACGTCCTCGGCGAGATCACCGGCGAGGAAGCGGCCGAGCTGCTCCTCGAACTTGGCGATGTCGGCGGCCGTGCCGGCGTCGATCGTGAGATCGGCCATGTCGTCCCTTCCCCGGTCGCGGCTGCGACGTTCGAATCCTGAGGTTCCAGGTCGGGAATCTAGCCGGGGCAGGACCGAAAGTCGACTTTCCCGATCAGGTCTTGGGGCAATGTTCGCCGGGGAGCGAGCGGTGGCCCCTACGCCCCACGCCGGGTCAGGCCCGGAGCAGCTCGGCGACCCGGAAGGCCAGGTCGAGGGACTGGCGGGCGTTGAGCCGCGGGTCGCACATCGTCTCGTAGCGGGTGTCGAGGTCGGCGTCGACAATCTCCTCCGCGCCGCCCAGGCACTCGGTGACGTCGTCGCCGGTCAGTTCGATGTGGACGCCGCCCGGCCATGTGCCGACGGCCCGGTGGGCACGGAAGAACCCGGCGATCTCGGCGAGCACCGCGTCGAAGTGGCGGGTCTTGCGTCCGCTCGGCGCCGTGAAGGTGTTGCCGTGCATCGGGTCGCACGCCCACGCCACGGGATGGCCGGCGTCGCGCACCGCCTCGAGCAGCGGCGGCAGCGCCGCCTCGACACGATCGGCGCCCATGCGGCTGATGAGGGTGAGTCGGCCGGGGACGCGACCGGGGTTGAGCGCCTCGCACAGGGCGACCACGTCGTCGGGGCCGGCGGTGGGGCCGACCTTGCAGCCGACGGGGTTCTCGACACCGGAGAGGAAGTGGACGTGGGCCCCGTCGAGCTGGCGGGTGCGCTCGCCGATCCAGAGCATGTGCGCCGAGCAGTCGTACCAACCGCCGGTGAGGGAGTCCTGCCGGGTGAGGGCCTCCTCGTAGCCGAGGATCAGCGCCTCGTGGCTGGTGGCGATGTCGGTGGTGTGCAGCTGGGGGGTGTTCTCGGTGTCGATGCCGCACGCCGCCATGAAGTTGAGCGCCCGGTCGATGCCGGTCGCCACCTCCTCGTAGCGACGTCCCTCGGCGCTCGAGGCCACGAACTCCTGGTTCCAGGCGTGCACGCGGGACAGGTCGGCGAACCCGCCCTTCGTGAAGGCCCGCAGGAGGTTGAGCGTGGCCGCGCTCTGGTTGTAGGCGGTGAGCAGTCGCTCGGGGTCGGCGTTGCGGGCGGCGGCGCTGAACACGATGTCGTTGACCATGTGGCCACGGAACGAGGGCAGCTCGGTGCCGTCGATGGTCTCGGTGCCCGCCGAGCGGGGCTTCGCGAACTGCCCGGCGATGCGCCCGACCTTCACGAGGGGGAGCCCCGAGGAGTAGGTGAGCACCACCGCCATCTGGAGGATGACCTTGAGCTTGTCGCGGATGGCGTCGGCGCTGAACGCGTCGAATGACTCGGCACAGTCACCGGCCTGGAGGAGGAACGCCCGGCCGGCGGTCACCTCGGCGAGCTCGGCGGTGAGTCGCCGGGCCTCCCCGGCGAACACCAGCGGGGGGAGGGTGGCCAGCTGCTTGACGGTGGCGTCGAGCGCGGCGGGATCCGGCCAGTCCGGTTGCTGGACGGCCGGGTAGTCGCGCCAGGACGACGGTGACCAGGGGGTGCTCACGGGCTCAACGTTGCCGGACCGGGGGACGGCCGTGCAAAGCCGATTCGCCGGTGCCGTCCGCTCAGGCGGCGTCGATGCGGTCGGCGGCCTGGTCGCGCACCGCGGTGACGGCCCGCTTGACGAGGCGGCGGGCGGCCTCGGCGGTGACGCCGAGCTCCTCACCGACCTCACGGTAGGACCGCTTGCGCCCGTCGTTCAGCCCGAAGCGCTGCTCGACGGCGTAGCGGGCCCGAGCGTCGAGCACCGACAGCAGGTCGGTGATCATCTGCTCGTCCTGACGGTTCATGACGATCTGCTCGGGCCCGGGGAGCGAGTCGGGGAGCAGGTCGATGAGCTCGTTCGAGTCGTCGTCGCCGATGGTGCGGTCGAGCGAGGTCGGGGTGGTGAGACGGTGCAGACGGGCGTGCTCGTCGTCGAGCTCGTCGCCGTCGCCGCTGACCTGGCGCAGGGCTGCACGGAGGCTCGCCGAGCGGTCGCCGGGGAGGCGCACCAGGCTGGCCTTCTGGTCGAGCGCCCGGCCGATGGCCTGGCGGATCCAGAAGGTGGCGTAGGTGGAGAACTTGAAGCCCTTGCGCCAGTCGAACTTGTCGACGGCGTGCTCGAGGCCCAGGTTGCCCTCCTGGATCAGGTCGAGCAGCTCCATGCCGGGGGGAAGGGGGTAGCGCCGGGCGATGCTCACCACGAGGCGCAGGTTGGCCCGGATGAACCGGTCCTTGGCGGCGGCGGCGGTGCGCACGGCCCGCTTCAGCTCGACACCGGTCTCACCGGCGTCGAGGGCCTCGGCGGCGTCACGGCCCTTCTCGATGACCTGGGAGAGCTCGCGCTCCTCCTCGGCCGTCAACAGGGGGACGAGGCCGATCTCGTTGAGGTACTGGCCGACTGAATCGCTCATCGTTGATGCTCCATGCCGGGACGGGGCGGGGGCCCTGCGCCGGTCGAATCTCGGGGGTGGTCGAGCTTCCCAACTCGGGTGTAAATCGTGGGGAAATGACAGAGGTGTAACCGCAGGGCCGTACCCGAAGATTCCGTGTTTGAGACGTGACCTGTGTCACCTGGTGGCCGTCGGCGGGACGCCGGCCGTCACCCGTGGGCGCCACGGTGGCGCCCGGAGACCGCCGGGCGGCGCCGTGACCAGCGGTTACGGCGCCGTAGACTCCGCCGATGGCCCAGGACACGGCCCGGGTCGGCATCCTCGGGGGGACGTTCGATCCCCCTCACATCGGCCATCTGGCCACCGCGGTTGAGGTACGGGACGTCCTCCACCTCGACGAGGTGCGGCTCGTGGTGGCGAACGAACCGTGGCAGAAGGTGGGCAGCCGACCCGTGACGCCGGCCGCCGATCGCCTCGCCCTCGTCGAGGCGGCGGTGGGCCCCCTCGTCGGCGTGGTGGCGTCGGGCCTCGAGGTCGAGCGGGGTGGACCGACCTACACCGTCGACACCCTCCTCGCCCTGCGGGCCGCCGAGCCGGGCACCGAGTGGTTCGTCATCGTGGGCGCCGACGCCGCCGCCGGCCTCCCCACCTGGGAGCGCGCCGACGAGCTGGCCGCGCTGGCCACCTTCGTGCTCGTCGACCGCCCCGGGCTGCCGTCACCCCCGCCGCCCGCCGGCTGGCGCTTCGTCCACGTGTCGGTCCCCCGGCTCGACGTGTCGAGCTCCGAGTTGCGCGACCGCGTGGCCTCCGGACGGCCCCTCGACGTGCTCGTGCCGCCCGCCGTGATCGCCGAGATCGATCGGCGACGCCTCTATGGTTGGCCGAGCCCATGACCAGTCCCACCCGAACACCGCTGCCCGGCACGGACGGCCCCGAGGAACCGGCGCCGGTCCGGCGCCCCGACGAGCAAGGGAGGGGGAGTGGCGGCGACGGTGCGCCCCCTGCGGCCCCCACCGCGCCGCAGCGGTCGCTCTGGTGGCGGTTCGGCTTCCCCGTGACCATGGTGGCGCTCGTCGTCGCCATCCCGGTGCTCGTCTGGGCGGGCGTCCAGGTGCTGCTCGACAGCAACGACGGCCGCCTGGTCCCCCGCATCACCGACCCCACCGCCCCGGGCTGGGAGGCCATCGTCGAGCCCACGCCCTCCGAGCTGGTGATGACCGTCGACGCGTCGAACGAGCTCCAGGGCCTGGCGGTGCTCATCCTGAGCGGCGACACGAGTGGCGCCGTGCTGCAGGTCCCGGTCGAGACGATCGTCACCCTCCCCATCGGCGAGGTCACGCTGTCGTACCTCTGGTTCGCGCTCGGCGAGGACGCCGTCCGCGACAACGTGAGCGCCCTGCTCAACCTGAGCTTCACGGACACCCAGGTGATCCGCCCGGAGCAGTGGACCGCCCTCCTGGCCCCCGTCTCGCCGCTCGCGATCAACAGCCCCGACGCCGCCGTCGGCCCCGATGGTCAGATCCTCTTCCCCAGGGGTTCGATCGGCGTGCCCGCGGAGCAGGTCTCGACGTTCCTCGGGGCCATCGGCCCCGACGAGACCGACCTCGCCCGCCTCGTCCGCGTGGAGTCGTTCTGGCGGGCGTGGATCACCGCCACCGGCGCGGCCGGACTGCAGAGCGTCCCCCAACCCGTCGAGCAGGGGCTGGGGCGCTTCCTCGGGGCGCTCGGTGCCGGTCAGGTCCGGTTCGTGACCCTCCCCGTCACCCAGGCCAGCCCGGGGCCTCCCGAGCTCTACCGGCCCCAGCCCGAGGCCATCGATGCGACCATCGCCGAGCTCGTCCCGTTCCCGGCCGGCCCGCCGGGCGGACGCACCACGCTGCGGGTCCTCGACTCCACCGGCCGCCTCGATCACGGCACCACCGCCGCGGTCACGCTCGGGGCGGCCTCCGGCCAGGTCGAGGTGATCGGCAACGCCCCGGTCTTCGGCGACCCGGTGTCGCAGATCATCTACTTCGACGACGCCGATCTGGCCGCGGCCGAGCGGATGCGCGCCGCCCTCGGGGTCGGCGAGCTGGTGCGCAGCGAGGAGCGCAGCGCCGTGCAGGTGACCGTCGTGCTGGGCGAGGACGGGTTCGGCGTCCCCGGGATCGAACCGCCCGCCGGCACGACGTCGGCCGCCTCCGGGTTCGGCGGCTCCGGTGGCTGAGGCCGACACCCCCGATCCGCTCGAGTGGGTGAAGGTCGCAGCGAGGGCGGCGGCGTCCAAGACCGACGAGCCGACCGTCGTCCTCGACGTCGGCGCGGTGCTCTCGGTCACCGGGTGGTTCGTCATCACCGGCGCGACCAACACCCGGCTCGTGCGGGCGCTGGCCGAGGAGGTCGAGGAGCAGGTGCGAGACGCCGGTGGCCCCAAGCCCCGTCGCGTCGAGGGTGGCGACACCAACCGTTGGGTGCTGCTCGACTACGGCGACTTCGTCGTGCACGTCCTGCTCGACACCGAGCGGGAGTTCTACGACCTCGAGCGCCTCTGGGGCGACGTCCCCGTCGTCGACTGGCGGACCTGAGTCGATCCCGCTGTGCTCGGAGCGTCGGTCGACGGTGCCCGGCCGCCCGCCGCGGAGTGGAGCTAAGGAGAATCGAACTCCTGACCTCTTCCATGCCATGGAAGCGCTCTACCAACTGAGCTATAGCCCCTTGGGGACCCTCGACTGTACCGGCACGACCGGGGGCCGCAAAATCTCCCGGGGCCCGAACTGGCGCGCGATCGCCCCGGAGGGTGGGGGCACCCCATCCCGTAGGATCCTGCGCCATGGCTGACGGCTACGACCCCCAGGCGATCGAGGCGAAGTGGCAGGCCTGGTGGGCCGAGCACGGCACGTACGACGTCGACAACGACGACCCGCGGCCGCACTGGTACACGCTGTGCATGTACCCGTACCCGAGCGGCGCCGCCCACATGGGCCACGTCCGCAACTACACGTTCGGCGACCTCATCGTGCGCTCGCGCACCATGAAGGGCTATGCCGTCCTCTCGCCGATGGGCTTCGACAGCTTCGGGTTGCCTGCCGAGAACGCCGCCATCCGCACCGGACGTCACCCCCGCGAGTTCACCGACGAGCGCATCGAGGAGCTGCGGCGATCGATCGTGCGGATCGGGGCGGTCTACGACTGGCGGCGCCTCCTCACCAGCCACGACCCGGGGTACCAGCGCTGGACGCAGTGGATCTTCCTGCGCTTCCTCGAGGCCGGCCTGGCCTACCGGCGCAACGCCCCGGTGAACTGGTGCCCCGGTTGCCAGACCGTGCTGGCCAACGAGCAGGTCCTCGCCGACGGCACGTGCGAGCGCTCCGGCGACGCCGTCGTCAAGCGCGACCTCGAACAGTGGTTCCTGAAGATCACCGACTACGCCGACGAGCTGCTCGACGACCTCGAGGCGCTCGACTGGCCCGAGCGGGTCAAGGTCATGCAGCGCAACTGGATCGGGCGCTCGGAGGGGGCCGAGTTCGACCTGCTGGTCACCGACGCCGACGGTGTCGCCCGCCCCGACGGCCTCTGCGTGCGGGTGTTCACCACCCGCCCCGACACCTCCTTCGGGATGACCTACGCGGTGATGGCCCCCGAGCACCCGCTCGTCGCCGAGATCGTGCCCGACGACCGCCGGGCGGACGTCGACGCCTTCGTCCTCGCTGCGGGGCAGTCCAGCGACGTCGAACGCATGTCGTCGGAGGGGTCGCTCGACAAGCGGGGCATCTTCACCGGCGCGCACGTCCTGAACCCCTTCACCCGGTCGCCCGTCCCGCTCTACCTCGCCGACTACGTGCTCATGGGCTACGGCACCGGGGCCATCATGGCGGTGCCCGCCGAGGACCAACGCGACTGGGACTTCGCCCGTGTGCACGACCTGCCGATCGTGCGGACGATCCAGCCCCCCGACGGGTGGGAGGGCGAGGCCTGGACCGGTGACGGCGTGCACGTCAACAGCGGGTGGATGGACGGTATGGGCAAGGCCGAGGCCATCGCCTCGGCGATCGAGTTCCTCGAACGGGAGGGCATCGGGGAGGGCACGGTCAACTACCGCCTCCGCGACTGGTTGGTGAGCCGGCAACGGTTCTGGGGCTGTCCGATCCCGATCGTGTACTGCGACGGGTGCGGCATCGTGCCCGTGCCCGACGACCAGCTTCCCGTGCTGGCGCCCGACGACGTCGAGTTCCTCCCCACCGGCGAGTCCCCCCTGCGCCACCACGACGGCTTCCTGCACACCACCTGCCCGTCGTGCGGGGGTCCGGCGACGCGCGAGACCGACACCATGGACACCTTCGTCGACTCGTCCTGGTACTTCCTGCGCTTCGCCGACCCCTGGAACGAACGCGAGCCGTTCTCGTCCGACGCGGTCGCCGGATGGCTCCCCGTCGATCAGTACATCGGCGGGGTCGAGCACGCCATCCTCCACCTGATGTACGCCCGGTTCTTCACCAAGGCCCTCGCCGACCTCGGCGTGGCCCCGAAGGACCTCCGCGAGCCCTTCGCCCGCCTCTTCACCCAGGGGATGATCCGCCTCGGGGGCGACAAGATGTCGAAGTCGAAGGGCAACCTCGTGGCGCCCGAGGAGATCCTCGACCGGGAGGGCGCCGACGCCCTCCGCCTGGCCCACCTCTTCGTCGGGCCTCCTCAGGACGACGTCGACTGGGAGGGCGTCGGCATCGAGGGCTGCGCGCGGTTCCTGCACCGTGTCTGGCGGTTGGGGACCGGCGACGCCGGGAACCCTCCGGTCGCCCGGGACGCCACCGACGCCGACCTCGACGTGCTCCGGGCCACGCACCGCCTCATCGCCAAGGTCGACGACGACCTCGAACGATGGTCCTACAACACCACCGTGGCGGCGTTCATGGAGTTCACGAACGAGCTCTACCGCTACGTGCAGTCGCCCGACGGGCCCCGCGACCTGACGCTGGCCTTCGCCGTCGACACGCTCCTCGAGCTGATGGCCCCCATGGCGCCCCACATCACCGCCGAGCTGTGGCAGCGGCGCCGAGGCGGCCACGTGCACGAACAGCCCTGGCCGCAGGCCGACCCGGCGCTGCTCGTCGTCGACACCGTGACCATGGTCGTGCAGGTCAACGGCAAGGTGCGGGATCGCATCGAGGTGCCGTCGGGCATCGACGCCGCCGAGGCCGAACGCCTCGCCCTGGCCAGCGAGAAGGTGCAGCCGTTCCTCGGGGGCAACCCGCCCCGCAAGGTCGTCGCCCGGCCGCCCCAGCTGGTCAACCTCGTCGCCGGCTGAGCTACTGGTCGCGCAGGAAGCGCTCCACTTCGGCGGCGAGGTCGTCGCCCGAGGGGAGGGGGCCGTCGGTCACCGACTCGATGGCGTCGACGTGGGCCTCGAGCTGTTGCACCATCTGCACGTGCTCGTCGCTGTTGGCGACGAGGCTCTCGAGGCGTTCGTGGGTGGTCGCCGCGTCCTCGCGCAGCGATCCCATGCGGAACCGGAGGCCCCCGACGGTCCAGAGGCCCTCCACCAGCGCCACCGCGCCGGCCGGGTAGGGCATGGCGGCGGCGTAGTGCGGGATCTGCGCCCACAGGCCGATCGCCGGCAACCCCACCTCGTGGCACTGGTGCTCGATGGCGGCGTGCACCCCGGCGGGCACGTCGATCCGGCCGTGGGTGACCCCCACCTGTCGTACCCGTTCGGGATCGGCGGAGGTCGACACGAGCCGGGTCGGACGGGTGTGCGGGGTGGGCGCCGGGTAGGCGCCCAGACCGAGCACCATCCGGCAGTCGAACTCGAGGGCGAGGTCGACCACGGCCCGGGAGAACGCCTGCCAGACGTGGTCGGGCTCGGCCCCGACCAGGAACAGCACGTCGTTGCCGTCGAGGTCGACGGCGAGCCGCAGCTCGATCGACGGCCAGGTCAGCCCGGTGTTGACCCCGTCGTCGAGGTGCATGATCGGGCGACGCGAGCGGTGGTCGAGCAGGCGGTCGGCGTCGAACACGGCGACGGTCTCGGTGTCGAGCACCTCCAGCACGGTGCCGAGGGCGTTGGTGGCCGCCAGACCGGCGTCGATCCACCCGTCGAGGCACATCACCAGGACGGGGGCGTCGACATCGGGTCGGCTGCGCAGTTCGAAGAGCTCGCTCACTGCCGCCCACCCTCGCACGCGGGCGGCCGAGGTGTCGTCCCCGTCGGGGGGCGGCCGGTCACGTCGGAGGGGCGGGGACGGCCCCCGCCAGCCGCACACCGCCCGGCACGGCCTCGAGGCCCGGCCCGTCGAGGTCGGTGGCCAGCTCGGTGGCCAGGTCGGCGAAGCGACCGGCGTCGCCGTTCGCCTCGAGGAGCGTGATCACGATGTCGCCGTCGTTCGTCGCCACCGACACCGTGGCCTCGTCGGCGAGTCGGGTGGCCGCCGCCACGAGCTCCTGGGTGGTGCGCAGCACGGCGAGGGAGGTGAGGTGGGGGAGCTCGACGTCGACGTCCCAGGTGAGGGCGAACTCGACGCCGACCTCCTCGCGGAGCGCGGCGAGGTCGATCTCCACGGCTCGGCGCAGGACGTCCTGGGCGGGTTCGAAGGCGCTCGAGGTCGGGTCGGCGGCCACGCTCGTGCGCCACGTCCGCTCGGTGCGCGTCCGCTCCAGCGCCCACAGCACCTCGGGCTCGGGCCCGCTCCATCCCTCCGGACGGGGGTCCGATCGTTCGGCGAGGGCCTGCTCGAGCGCCGCGGTGGCCGCCGACGACCGGTCGTCGGCCTCCTCGCGGCGGGTCTCGGCCTCGACGGCTCGTGCCTCGGCGGCGGCGGTGGCCTCCCTCGCCGCGGCGAGGTCGGTCTCGGCGTTCCGGCGAGCGGCGTCCGCCGCGTCGGCGCGGGAGGTGGCCTCGGTGGCGTCGGCGGTCGAGGTCGCCAGCGAGGCAGCCAGGGACGAGCGCTCCGCCTCGGCCGCCTCGGCAGCCTCCTCGAGGGAGGTGACCTTCCCGGTGGCCTCGGCGAGCCGGGTCGACAGGCGCGAGGAGCGGGCGCCCAGCCAGACGGCGGCGACGACGGCGAGAGCGAGGCAGACGGCGAGGACGGCGGTCACCAGGCGAACAGTACCGACGCCCGGGCCCGGGGCACGGCGCATCCCCGGGGAGCTCGGTTCAGTCGATGGCCTCGAGCGCCTGTTCGGCGGCGTCGGCGAGCATCTCGACCTGCCGGCCGAAGACGTCGAACTCGCCGGTGTCGCCCCGGTCGCCCATCGCCCCGGCGGCGTAGCGGGCGAAGACCCCCTGGATGATGCAGGCCAGCTTCCAGTACCCGAACGCGACGTAGTAGCCGATGTGGGCGACGTCGCGACCGGTCAGCTCGGCGTAGCGGTGGACGAGCTCGGCCTTGGTGGCGAAGCCGTCCACGGTCGTCGCGGCGGGCATCCCGGAGTGGGTGGGCTCACCGGGGTCGGCCCAGTAGACGCAGAGCAGGCCGAGGTCGGCGAGCGGGTCGCCGAGGGTGCACAGCTCCCAGTCGAGGACCGCGGCGACCGACCCGTCGGGTCCCAGGATGCAGTTGTCGAGCCGGTAGTCGCCGTGGACGATCGTGGCGGGGCCCTGGTCCGGGACGCTCTCGACGAGGCGCCGGTGGACGTCGTCGACCACCGGCAGGTCTCGGGTACGGGACGTCTCCCACTGGCCGTGCCAGCGCCGCAGCTGGCGTTCCAGGTAGGCCTCCCGGCGTCCGAGGTCGCCGAGGCCGACCGCGTCGACGTCGACGGCGTGGATGGCGGCGAGCACCTCCACCAGCGACTCGCCGGCACGGTGCCGCTGGGCGGGGGTGAGGGCCTCGGCGGCGGCGACGTCGCGGACGACCTCGCCGTCGACGAAGTCCATGACGTAGAACGGCGCCCCGTTGACGGCGTCGTCGGCGCTGAGGCCCACGACCGGGGCTACGGGGACGTGTCCCCGCAGGGCGGTGATGATGCGGTGCTCGCGACCCATGTCGTGGGCGGTGGCCAGCACGAGGCCGAGGGGCGGGCGGCGCAGGACCCAACGGCGGCCGTCCGTGTCGGTCACGAGGTAGGTGAGGTTCGAATGGCCCCCCGGGATGAGCGAGAACGACAGCGGCGGGGTGAGGCGCTCGACGCGGGGCGCGAGCCAGGCGGTGACGGCCTCGACGTCGATCCCTTCCACGGTGTCGGCCAACGTCCCCCCTCGGTCGTTCCGGTCTCCCGGCCAACCTACCGGCGGCCGCCGACCGGGGTCGCACCCGTGGGGGTGGGTCCCCCGCCCCCGTATCGTGGTGTCGTGGCAGCCATCGACGTGACCGACCAGACCTTCCAGGCCGACGTGCTCGAGCGGTCGATGACGACCCCGGTGGTCGTCGACCTGTGGGCGCCGTGGTGCGGCCCGTGCACGACGCTCGGCCCGATCATCGAGGCGGCCGTCGACGCCACGGAGGGCCGGGTGGTGCTGGTCAAGGTGAACGTCGACGAGAACCCCGCCACCTCGCAGGCGTTCCGTGTGCAGAGCATCCCTGCGGTGTTCGCCGTCCAGGAGGGCAAGGTCGTCGACTCGTTCATCGGCGCACAGGGCCCTGCCGAGGTCCAGGCGTTCGTCGATCGGCTCGACGGGGGCGCGGCCCCCAGCGAGGTCGACCTGCTACGGGAGGCCGGCGACGAGGCGTCGCTGCGCACGGCGCTGGAGCTCGAGCCCGACAACGCCGACGTGATCGCCGATCTCGCCGAGGTCCTCGTCGCCGACGAGCGCAACGACGAAGCCCTCGAGCTGTTGGCCCGCGTGCCCGAGACGCCGGCCATCCGGCGCGTCGCCGCGTTGGCCCGGAGCGGCGGGGGGTTCACCTCCGCCGACGAGGTGGAGGCCCGGCTGGACGAGCTGCTGGCGGTCGTCAAGGACGACGACGACGCCCGTCAGCAGTACGTCGACCTGCTCGAGCTGCTGGGCCCGGACGACCCCCGCACCGCCGTCTACCGCAAGCGCCTGACGACCGTGCTCTTCTAGCGGGCCCTTTCGCCCGTCGCGCCGTCGTCGTAGTCTGCGCCTCCGGGCCGGCGCCCTCGGCGCCGTC
The DNA here is from genome assembly GCA_025455885.1 of Acidimicrobiales bacterium. Taxonomy (NCBI): domain Bacteria; kingdom Bacillati; phylum Actinomycetota; class Acidimicrobiia; order Acidimicrobiales; species Acidimicrobiales bacterium. Next base: position 54,319 of record JALOLR010000009.1, on the reverse strand, counting down.
GCCCGTCCTCCCCCGAGAGATGCCGTGGTGGACCACCGTCGGGTGGCCGCCCGATCCCGTTCGGGGGAGCCGTGTCCGAGCCCCAACCGCACGGCCCGGTCGACGAGCGCTCGCTCGCCGCGCTCGAGGCCCTTCGCCGTGAGCCCTCGCCGGGTCGGCCCGCCGACGGTGAGCTGGTCCGACCGTGGTGGGTCGACCGGGCCCGGGAGATGGTCGTCGCCCGCTGGCCCGCCGTGGTCGAGCGTCCCGGCGGCGTGGTCGTGGCCGTGGCGGTCGGCCTGGTGGTGCTCGTCGGGCTGGTGCTGTGGGTCACCGGCGTCGTCGGTGGGGGGTCGACCGCCGCGCAGGGGCCGCCCCTGAGCCTCCCGTTCACGACGGCCGTCGACGGGACCGGTGACGTCCTCGGGCCGGGCGGCACGGCCGGTGCGCCCACCACGACCACGGCGGTCGTCGTCCACGCCGCCGGTGCGGTGGTCAGGCCCGGTGTGCACCGCCTCCCCGGCGGGTCCCGGGTCGCCGACGTGCTGGCGGCGGCCGGTGGTCCGGGCCCCGATGCCGACCTCGACCGGGTCAACCTGGCCGCCCTCGTCGCCGACGGTCAGCGGCTCTACGTGCCCCGGCTCGGCGAGGCCGCGGTGCCCGCACCGGTGGGTGCGGCCGACGGTGCAGGCACGGCGGGCGCGGCCGGTGGTGGCACCTCGCCGACGGCGGGGGGACCGGTGGACCTGAACGCGGCGACCGAATCGGAGCTCGACGTCCTTCCCGGGGTGGGGCCGAGCACGGCCTCGGCGATCGTCGCCCACCGCGAGGCCAACGGCCCGTTCTCCCGGGTCGACGACCTCCTCGAGGTGCGTGGCATCGGACCGGCGAAGCTCGAGGCGCTGCGCGATCTCGTGACCGTGGGGTGAGCGTCATCGACCGGTCGCGTCGCGCCCTGGACTGGTTGGGCCTCCAGGGCCGGCCCGGACAGCTCGACGACGTCGGGGCGGTCGTGCTGGCCGGGGCGGTGGTCGTCGGTGCGTTCGCCGCGGTCGCGGTCCCCGTGGTGGGGGCGGTGGGTGTGTCCCTCGCCGCGCTCGCCTCACGCCGGGTGGCGCTGGTGTGGGCGGCGGGAGCGTTGCTGGCCTCGTCGCTCGCCGCTCAGGCCTGGACGGGCATGACGCCTCCTGATCCCGCGCCGTACCGGGGGGCGGTCACCCTGGCCCGTGACCCGGAGGCCCGGAACGGGGGCTGGCGGGTGGAGGTGGTCGCCGGCGGTCGCCGGTTCGAGGCGTTCGCTCCCGGGGCGGCCGGCGCCCGCCTCTCCGACCGTTCGGCGGGGCAGCACGTCGACGTCGTCGGCCGGATCGAGCCGATCCGGGACATGCCGTGGCTGACCGCCCGCCACGTGGTCGGCCGCCTCGTCGTCGACGAGGTCGGGGGTTGGCGGGAGGGCGGGCCGCTGGGACGGCTGGCCAACGGCGTGCGGTCCGTGCTGCGTCGCGGTGCCGAGCCCTTGCCCGACGACCAGCGGGCGCTGTTCCTCGGCTTCGTGCTCGGCGACGACCGTGGCCAGCCCCCGGAGGTGGCCGACGACTTCGATGCCGCCGGCCTCCAGCACCTGCTCGTCGTGTCCGGTCAGAACGTGGCGTTCGTCCTCGTCGTGGCCGGTCCGCTGCTGCGTGGGTTCGACCGCCGAACCCGTCTCGCGGCGACGGTGGCGTTGCTGGTCGTCTTCGCCTCCGTCACCCGGTTCGAGCCGTCGGTGCTGCGGGCCACGGTCATGGCCGGGCTCGCGGCGCTCGCGGTGGCCCTCGGTCGTGCAGCATCCGGGGTTCGCGTCCTGGCCCTCGCCGTCGCCGCGCTCGTCGTGGCCGACCCCTTCCTCGTCCACGCCGTCGGATTCCGCCTCTCGGTGGCGGCGTCGGCGGGCATCCTCTTCCTGGCCGCGCCGTTGGCGGCGGCGATCCCCGGGCCCCGGTTCGTCGTCCTGCCCCTGGCCGTCACCCTCGCCGCCCAGGCCGGGGTGGCCCCGGTGCTCATCCCCACGTTCGGCCCGATGCCGGTGGCCGCGATCCCGGCCAACCTCCTCGCCGAGCCCGTCGCAGGGCTGGTGATGATGTGGGGCTGCAGCGCCGGTCTGGTGGCGGGCGTCGCCGGCGGGCCGGTGGCCGCCGTGCTGCAGTGGCCGACCGGCCTGGGCATCGGCTGGGTGGCGGCGGTGGCCCGCTGGGCGGCCGATCTCCCCCTCGGCGGCCTCGGGTCGGTCGGCGTGGCCGCGGTCGCCGCCGGGCTCGGGGTGTCGGTCCTCGCCGCCCGCCGGGGCCGCCGGGCCCTCGCGACCGTCGTCGCGCTCCTCCTGGTGGCCGTGCCGGTCCATGCCTGCTCGACGGCGACGGGGCTGCGGCCCGAGGGGCCCGTGGAGGTGGCGGGCGGTCAGCTCTGGGTCTCGGCCGACGGCGCCTCGGGCGACACGCTCACCGTCCTGGTGGTGGACGGGACGGTCGCCGCCGCCCCGCTCCTCGCCGCGCTGCGCGATCGCGGGGTCGAGGAGGTCGCCCTGGTCGTCGCCCGATCGGGGGGCAGCCGTACCGCCGCCGCACTCGCCGCGCTCGACGAGCGCGTCGACCTGGGCGTGGTCTGGGCGCCACCGGGGCACCGCATCCCCGGGGCCGTGACGCCCGACCCGGGTCGGGTCGGCCTCGCCGGGCTCACCCTCGACGTGCAGGCCACCCAGCCCCGCCTCGACGTCGACGTCGACGTCGACGTCGCCACGGACCCCGACGGGTCGCCGCGGTGACGCGTCGGACCGACGGTAGGGTCCGGCGCGTGTTCCTCGACCTCGGGACGACCCGCTTCGACATCACCACCCGGGCCGTGGTGATGGGCATCCTGAACCGCACACCGGACTCGTTCTACGACCAGGGCGCCTACTACGAGTTCGACGCCTTCCTCCGCAAGGCCGAGCAACTCGTCGTCGACGGCGCCGACTTCCTCGACGTGGGGGGCGTGAAGGCCGGCCCGGGGGAGGAGGTCACCGAGGCTCAGGAGCTCGACCGGGTCGTCCCGGCCGTCGAGGCGCTGCGCAGCCGGTTCGACCTCCCGCTCTCGGTCGACACCTGGCGGGCGTCCGTGGCCGCGGCGTGCTTCGAGGCCGGGGCGTGCGTCGGCAACGACATCAGCGGGTTCGCCGACCCGGACTACCTCGACGTGTGCGCCGCCGCCGGCGCGTCGGTGGTGGCCACCCACATCCGCCTGGCGCCGCGGGTCCCCGACCCCGACCCGCACTACGACGACCTCGTGGGCGAGGTGTGCGCCTTCCTCGCCGACCGGGCCGAGCGGGCCCGGGTCGCCGGCATCCCGCGCGAGCGGATCATGGTCGACGCCGGGCTCGACCTCGGCAAGTCCGAAGCCCAGTCGTTGGTGCTGCTGCGGGCGTCGGATCGCCTGGCCGAGCTCGGGTACCCGGTGTTCCTCTCGGCCTCCAACAAGCGGTTCCTGTGGACGCTCCTGGGCGTCGATCGCTCCGAGGCCCAGATGGGCACGATGGCCGCCCACGCGCTCGGCATCGCCCTGGGCTGTCGCATCCTGCGGTCCCACGACGCCCGCGACGGCCGCCGCGTGGCCGACACCATGTCGGCGGTGCTCGCCGCCGCATGAACGTCGACACCGCACTCCCGGTCTATCTGTTGAAGGGCTCGGACGAGGTGCTGCTCGAGACGGCTGCGGTCGACCTGGTGCGCGAGCTCGTGGGCGACGGGGACCGCTCACTGATGGTCGAGGAGCTCACCGCGGACGCGTTCGAACGCGACGCCGGGGCCTTCGACGTCGCGCCGCTCGTCGACGCCGCCCAGACGCCGCCGTTCCTCACCGACCGTCGGGTGGTGGTCGCCCGCCACGCTGCGGTCTTCACCACCAAGGAAGCGGTCGCGCCGCTGGTCGCCTACCTCGACGATCCCCTGCCGAGCACGGCCCTCGTGCTGGTGTGGGAGAAGGACGACCGACCCGGCCGGCAGGGCCGGCTCGGCAACGTCCCGCGCAGCCTCGCCGATGCCGTCAGCGGGGCCGGCGGGGTCGTGGTCGACACCGCTCCCGGCCGGGGGAAGGCCCGGACGACCTGGGTGGACGACCAGCTCCGCGACGCGTCGGTGGTCCTCGACGCGGCCGCCCGGGCCGCGGTGGTCGACACCCTCGGCGACGACCTCGGGCGCCTGCCCGCCCTCCTGGTGACCCTCGCCGGCGTCTTCGGGGAGGGAGCCCGGGTCGGTCGTGACGACGTCGAGCCCTACCTCGGCGGTGCGGGCGACGTCGCCCCCTGGGACCTCACCGACGCCATCGACGCCGGGGACGTGCCCCGGGCTCTCGACATGTTGCACCGGATGCTCGACGGCGGCGGCCGGCACCCATTGCAGGTGATGGCCACCCTCACGAACCACTACCTGCGGATGCTGCGCCTCGACGACCCGGACGTGCGCGGCGAGAAGGCGGCCGCCGAGGTGCTCGGCATCAAGGGCAGCACGTTCCCCGCCAAGAAGGCGCTCACCGGCGCCGAGCGGTTGGGCTCGGACCGCCTGGCCGAGGTGGTCGAGTTGCTGGCCCGGGCCGACCTCGACCTGCACGGGGCCAGGGCGTGGCCGCCCGACGTGGTGGTCGAGGTGCTGGTGGCCCGCCTCGCCGGGCGCACCCGGGCGGCCTCGCGGCGCTGAGCTCGGGCCCGGGCGCGACACGACCGGAGCACGAGGCTCCGGTCGGTGAGCGGTGGTGCGGTGGCCGGGAGCGGCCGGCTGCTACTCGGCGGCGTCGGCGGTGGAGATCCGCTTGACCAGCCGACTCTTGCGCCGGGCGGCCTGGTTCTTGTGGATCACGCCCTTGCTGGCGGCCTTGTCGATCCGCTTGATGGCCTCGCGCAGCGCCTCGGTGGCGTCGTCGGAGCCCTCGGCGGCGGCGGTCTCGGCCCGCTTGGTGCGGGTCTTCAGCTCGGAGCGCACCGCCTTGTTGCGCAGGCGACGCCGCTCGTTCTGCTTGTTGCGCTTGATCTGGCTCTTGATGTTGGCCACGTGGAGACCTTCGGTGCGAGGGGCGGTGCGAGGGGTGCTGTGGGGAGGGCCGGGCGGCAGGGCCCGGACACGAAGACGCGATGATAGCGGCCGGGGCCACCCACGTCACACCCCGGGCCCACCGGTAGGCTCGCCCCGGGCCTGACGCACCGGCGTCGGCGCTCGTCCCCCTGAGCACGAAGAGATCGTCGGATCCCCGTTGGCCACCCTCGAGCGCTACCGCAACGTCTGCATCATCGCCCACATCGACCACGGCAAGTCCACCCTGGCGGACCGCCTGCTCGAGCTGTGCGGCGCGGTCGACCCACGCGACATGCGGGCCCAGTACCTCGACTCGATGGACATCGAGCGAGAGCGGGGCATCACCATCAAGCTGCAGAGCGTGCGCCTCGAGCACCGGGACCACGTCGTCCACCTGATCGACACGCCCGGCCACGTCGACTTCGGCTACGAGGTGAGCCGCTCGCTGGCCGCCTGCGAAGGGGCGATCCTGCTCGTCGACGCCGCCCAGGGCATCGAGGCCCAGACGCTGGCCAACTGCTACCTGGCCCTCGAGCACGACCTCGAGATCGTCGCCGCCCTCAACAAGATCGACCTGCCCGCCGCCGACCCGGACCGCTACGCCGAGGAGATCGAGAAGGTCCTCGGCCTCCCCGCCGACGAGATCCTGCGCGTCAGCGCCAAGACCGGCGAGGGCGTCGAGGCCCTGCTCGATGCGGTCGTCGAGCGGGTCCCGCCCCCCGAGGGCGACCCGGACGCCGACCTGCAGGGCCTGATCTTCGACTCCCACTTCGACCAGTACCGCGGGGTCGTGTCGTCGGTGCGGGTCGTGAACGGGGTGCTGTCGACCGGCAGCCGGCTGCGCTTCGTGCAGGCCGGCGCGGTGCACGACGCCGACGAGGTGGGGGTGCGCACCCCCGACCCGACGCCCGTGGCGGGCCTCGGCGCGGGGGAGGTGGGCTACCTGATCGCGGGCATCAAGGACGTGGGCGAGGCCCGCTCCGGCGAGACCGTGACCACCCTGGCGTCACCGGCGCCGGCGCTCGAGGGCTACCAGGAGCCCAAGCCGATGGTCTTCTGCGGGCTCTACCCGATCGACGGTGACGAGTTCCCGGCCCTTCGCGAGGCGCTCGACAAGCTCCGGCTGAACGACTCGTCGTACACGTTCCAGCCCGAGAGCTCCGGTGCCCTCGGCTTCGGGTTCCGCTGCGGGTTCCTCGGGCTCCTGCACATGGAGATCGTCCGGGAGCGCCTCGAGCGCGAGTTCAACCTCTCGCTCATCGCCACCGCGCCGTCGGTGCAGTACATCGTGCACAAGGTCAACGGCGAGACGGTCACGATCGACAACCCCAGCGAGCTGCCGCCGGCGACCGAGGTCGACCACATCGAGGAGCCGTTCCTCACCACCACGATCCTCACCCCGACCACCTACACCGGTGCGCTCATGGAGCTGTGCCAGAACCGGCGGGGCGAGATGGTCAAGCTCGAGTACCTGTCCCCGGAGCGGATGGAGCTCGTCTACGAGACGCCGCTCGCCGAGGTGGTGACCGACTTCTTCGACCAGCTCAAGAGCCGCACCCAGGGCTACGCCAGCCTCGACTACGAGCCGTCGGGCTACCGGCGGTCGAACCTGGTGAAGGTCGACATCCTCCTCAACTCGGTGCCCGTCGACGCCTTCAGCATGATCGTGCACAAGGACAAGGCCTACGCCTACGGCCTGCGCATGACCGAGAAGCTCAAGGAGCTGATCCCCCGCCAGCTCTTCGACGTGCCCATCCAGGCGGCCATCGGCGGGCGCATCATCGCCCGCGAGACGGTGAAGGCCAAGCGAAAGGACGTCCTCGCGAAGTGCTACGGCGGCGACATCAGCCGCAAGCGCAAGCTGCTCGAGAAGCAGAAGGAGGGCAAGAAGCGCATGAAGAACATCGGGCGGGTCGAGGTGCCCCAGGAGGCCTTCGTGTCCGCGCTCCGCCTCGAGGACTGAGCGCGCGCCCCCGTCCGGGCTGGCACTCGCGCCCTGCGTCTGCTGGCCGGGTGGGTCGACCGGTACCATGCAGGGACGGCCGACCGCTCGGTCGCCGATCCTCCGAACCAGAGGACGCCATGCTCGACGATCGCAAGGCCACCGTCCTGCGGGCGGTGGTGACGGAGTACATCGAGACCGCCCAGCCGGTCGGTTCCGGGCACGTGGCCCGGTCGCCCGAGGTCGGCGTGTCCTCGGCCACGGTGCGCAACGACATGGCCGCCCTGGAGGCCGAGGGGTACCTCACCCAGCCCCACACGAGCGCCGGGCGGGTGCCCACCGAGAAGGGGTACCGCTTCTTCGTCGACCAGCTGGGCGGACCCGGTCGGCTCGGGTCGACCGAGGCCCAGCAGGTGCGGTCGTTCTTCTCCCGGACCCACGGTGAGCTCGAGGAGATGCTGTCCGACACCACCCGGCTGCTGTCCAAGCTGACCCAGTACGCGGCGGTGGTGGTGGGGCCGCCCCACGAGGTGGCCACCATCAAGTCGGTGCAGCTCGTGTCGTTGGCGCCCCGGGTCGTGCTCGCCGTCCTCGTGCTGTCCAACGGTGCCCTCGAGAAGCACACGATCGACCTCGACGGCGACGTCGACGAGCTGGTCGTCAACGCCGCCGGGGTGCGCCTCGGGTCGATCCTGGTCGGCCAGACGCTCGCCGCGGCGGCCTCGATCGACCTCGACGGACCGGAGCACGGGGACGCCGGTCCCGGGGTGGCCGACGTCGTGCACGCCGCGCTGGTCGAGCTGCGGGGCGAGCACCGTCACGACGACCAGGTGTTCATCGGCGGCACCGCCCAGATGGCCGCCGCCTTCGACGCCGTCGACACCGTGAGCGAGATCCTGCGCATCCTCGAGCAGCAGCTCGTGGTGGTCAGCCTCCTCGAGGACGTTCTCGACCGTGGACTCTCGGTGGCCATCGGCACCGAGACCGGCAACCAGGCGCTCTCCGACTGCTCCCTGGTCGTCGCCCCCTACCTGGTCGACGGCGAGACGGCGGGCTCCATCGGCGTGCTCGGACCCACCCGCATGCACTACGACCAGGCGTTGGCGGCGGTGGCCGTGGTCAGCAACCGCCTGGGCCGTCAGCTGAGCGAGGGCTGAGCGGTGGCCGACTACTACGAGCTGCTCGGCGTCACCCGCGACGCCGACCCCGACGAGATCAAGCGGTCCTACCGGCGCCTCGCCCGCCAGCTCCACCCCGACGCCAACCCCGGTGACGTCGAGGCGGAGGCCCGCTTCAAGCAGATCGCCGTCGCGTACGAGACGCTCTCCGACCCCGACCGGCGCCGCCAGTACGACAGGTTCGGCGAGGCCGGCCCGGGGGGCTCTCCCTTCGGCGGCGGCGGGGGTCTGGGGGACATCTTCGACATGTTCTTCACCGGCGGCAGCCCGTTCGGTGGCGGCGCGGCGAGCGGCCCGTCCGGGCCACCTCGCGGATCGGACCTCGAGGTCGTCGTCGACCTCGAGTTCGCCGACGCCGTGTTCGGCGTCGAGGCGCCGGTCACCGTCCGCACGGCGGTCCCGTGCGACGACTGCGAAGCCACCGGGGCGGCGCCGGGCACCGGCGTCGAGACCTGCAGCGAGTGCGACGGGGCCGGCCAGGTGCGTCGAGTGCGCCAGTCGATCCTCGGCCAGATGGTCACCGCCGGTCCGTGCCCGCGGTGCTCGGGCATGGGATCGGTCGTCCCCACACCCTGCCCGCGCTGTCGGGGCGAGGGACGGGTCGTCGAGGAGCGCACGCTCACCGTCGACGTCCCCGCCGGTGTCGACAGCGGGGCCACCCTGCGCCTCAGCGGTCGCGGTGCCGTCGGGCCCCGGGGCGGCGGGGTCGGCGACCTCTACGTGCACGTACGGGTCGCACCTCACGAGGTGTTCACCCGCCACGGCGACGACCTCCTCCTCGACCTGTACGTGCCGATGACCCAGGCGGCGCTCGGGGCCCGGCTCACGTTCGACACCCTCGACGGCGAGGAAGACCTCGACCTCGTCGCCGGCACCCAGACCGGACGCACGGTCCGGTACCGGGGCAAGGGCGTCCCACACCTCCAGGGGAGGGGCCGGGGCGACCTGATCGTGCAGATCGTGGTCGAGACGCCCACGGACCTCAGCGATGAGGAGGTCGCGCTGCTCCAACAGCTCGCCGAGCTGCGCGGCCACGAGGTCGCCCCGCCCGAGGGCGGGGTCTTCACCCGGCTCAAGTCGGCGTTCAAGTAGCCGTGCCGCTGCACCGCCCGGGGGGAGCGGCGCCGCACGTGATCGTGGCCGATGTCGAGCACCCGGAGCTCGACGCCGACGACCGTCACCACCTCGAACGGGTGCGGCGGGTGCGTGACGGCGATCCGGTGAGCGTGACCGACGGCGCCGGCCGGTGGCGGTGGTGCCGGTTCGGATCCTTGCTCGCCGTGGACGGCGAGGTCGTCGCCGATCCGGTTCCCCAGCCCTCTCTGGCCGTGGCCTTCGCGCTGGTGAAGGGAGCTCGGCCCGACCTCGTCGTGCAGAAGCTCACCGAGCTCGGGGTCGACCGCATCGTGCCCTTCGTCGCCGACCGATCCGTCGTGCGCTGGGACGACGCCAAGGGCGCCCGCCAGGCCGAGCGGCTGGCCCGGATCGCTCGGGAGGCGGCCATGCAGAGCCGTCGCACGTGGTTGGCGGAGGTCGAGCCGGTGACGACGTTCGACGAGGTCATCGCCCGTCCCGACGCGGTGGCCGCCGACCCGGGCGGGCCGCCGCCTCGGCCGGGCTCCGCCCTCGTGCTCGTGGGCCCCGAGGGGGGGTGGTCGCCCGAGGAGCGGAGTCGGCTCCCGGCGAGGGTGGGCTTCGCGCCCACCGTGTTGCGGGCCGAGACCGCCGCCATCGCCGCCGGTGCCGTGTTCGCGGCGCTGCGGGAGGGGCTGGTGGCCGGCACCGGTGAGCCGTGAAATCCTCACGAAACCACCCTCCGTGGTGATTCTTGGGCCACAATGGGTGGCTGGGCCCCGGGCGTGCGTGCCCGGGCGAGCCTGCAGAGGCGCGAAGGAGTCCTTTCGATGAGCGAGTCGGCGACGGGGGAGATGACCACCACCTACAGTCGCAAGGTGGGCGACCGCCTCCGGGCGATCCGTCGGCAGAAGCGTCTGAGCCTCCAGGAGGTCGAGGCGAACTCCGAGCTGGAGTTCAAGGCGTCGGTCCTCGGCGCCTACGAGCGCGGTGAGCGGGCCATCTCCGTTCCGAGGCTCCAGCGCCTGGCCCGCTTCTACAGCGTCCCCGTCGACCAGCTCCTGCCTGCCGACGAGAGCCCCGGGTTCCCCGACGCCGCGCCGGCCGCCGCCGGGATGTTCGACGACCGCTCGTTCACCATCGACCTGCGTCGCCTCGAGGACCTGAGCGGGCCCGAGGCCGACATGCTCAACCGCTACCTCACGATGATCCAGGTGCAGCGCCAGGACTTCAACGGCCGGGTGCTCACGATCCGCAAGGACGACCTGCGGGCCATCGCCTGCATCCTCGGTGTCGGCCCCGATCTGGCCGGCGACCGGCTCGACGACCTGGGTCTCGGGCACAACGGTTGATGTCGGCGTCGCCCGACGCCCGTCCGTTCGGCGCCTACGTCCACATCCCGTTCTGTGCGGCCCGGTGCGACTACTGCGCCTTCGCCACCTGGACCGACCGCCACCACCTGACCGAGCCGTACCTGCGGGCGCTGACCACCGACATCGCCCGGCACCGTGACGACGGGCGCCTCGGCGAGGTGTCGTCGATCTTCGTCGGGGGTGGCACTCCGTCGATGGTGCCCGCGGCCGGGCTGACGGCCGTGCTGGCCGAGATCCCCCGCCGCCCCGGTGCGGAGGTGACCGTGGAGTGCAACCCCGACACGGTCGACGAGGCGCTCCTCGCGACCTATGTCGAGGGTGGGGTGAACCGCGTCTCGTTCGGGGTGCAGTCGATGGTCCCGGAGGTCCTCGCCGCGCTGGGCCGCACCCATGACCCGGCCAACGTGGAGCGCAGCGTGGCCGCGGCCCGGGCGGTGGGCATCACCAACGTCAACCTCGACGTCATCTACGGCGGCGCGGGCGAGACGCTCGAGCAGTGGGCTCGCACCCTCGATGCCGTCGTGGCCCTCGACCCGCCTCACGTGAGCGCCTACGGCCTCACCGTCGAGCCCGGCACGCCGCTGGCCGACGACGTCGAACGCCATCCCGACGACGACGACCAGGCCGACAAGTACCTCCTCGCCACCGAGGTGCTCGGGGGGGCCGGCCTCGAGTGGTACGAGATCTCGAACTGGGCGAAGCCGGGGCACCGCTGCCGGCACAACGAGCTCTACTGGGACCAGGGCGACTACCTGGGTTTCGGCTGCGCCGCCCACTCCCATCTCGCCGGGCGGCGGTGGTGGAACGTGCGCACCCCGGATCGCTACATCGACGCGGTCGAGGCGGGGGCACCCACGGAAGCGGCGGCGGAGGAGCTCGAACCGCGGCGCCGGCGCGTCGAGGCGCTCCAGCTGGCGCTGCGCACCACCGCCGGCGTCCCGGTCGACGCGCTCGCGGTCGAGGACCGCGAGCTGCTCGACGGTCTCGTCGAGGAGTCGGGCGGGCGGCTGCGCCTCACCGTCCCGGGTCGCCTGTTGGCCAACGAGGTGGCCGTCCGCCTGCGTTGACGTTCAGCCCGGTCCGGGATGCGTCGTGGGTGGGAGGGTCATGACCTGCCCGGCGACGACGAGGTCGGGGTCGTCGGGCACGAGCAGGCGATCGCGGTTGGCCTGGTGCAGGACCGCCAGATAGCCGGCGGTCTCGGCGTCGGTGGGGGCGGTGCCGTGGCGGCGGGCCAGCGTGGCCTCGGCGACGTGCCACAGGTGGTCGCCGCGGCGGATCTCCCAGGTCTCGCCGGCCGCCGGGGCGGGCGACGGAGGCGGGGCCGACGCGGGACTCGCGGGCGTCGGCGCAGCGGGGGCCGGTGCAGTGGGGGCCGGGTCGAGGCTCACGATCCGGGCCCGGTCGGCGGTCGGGACGGGCTCTCGTGCACCGTTGGGCCCCTCGACGGCGACGAGGAAGGCGGTCTCGACGCGGGCGGGCGGCGTCGGGGCGGTGACGGCGCCGGCTGCGCCGGGCGCCAGCGTCGCCGCAGCCAGGGTCACGCCGGCCACCCCGTGCACCAGACGCCGCACCACGGGGAGGCACAGGCGGTCGACCAGGCGGCGCAGCCAACGGATCCTCCGGAGCCGGCTGAGGTGGACGAGCAGGGACGCCGTGCCGGTCATCGCGATCCAGGCCGCCGCCGCCAGGCCGGCGAGGCGGACGAGCGCGAAGGCGGCCACCACCGGATCGGTGGTGCCGAGCCACTCGGCCACGCCCCGTTCGTCGAGCGTGGTCGGCGGGGGCAGCGCGTTCCCGCTCCACCACAGCAGTGCGGTGACCGCTCCGAGGCCGACGATCGCCGCCACGAGGGTCAGCCCGGCGATGCGGCGCGCGACGGGAGGAGCGGCCGGGTGGGTGGGGAGCGGGGCGCGGGCCGTGGGCGGGCGGGTCACCGGAGCTCCTCCGGTCCGAGCACCGCCGCCGGTTCGGGACCCCGCTCGATGACGAGGGTCGCGCACCCGTCGGCGTCGGCCGGACCGGGGGCGAGCGCCGTCCCGTCCGGGAACGCCGTGACCGCCGCGGTGTCGAGGCGGTCACCGACCTCGGGCCAGGCGTCGAACACGAACAGCGAACCCGTCGACGGCCGGTAGGCGGCGGCGAGCTGACGGCCGTCGCAGCGCCAGTCGCCGACGAGCACGAGGTCGCCGGGGTCGCCGACCGCGAAGCGGCGGCCGTCCCGCTCCACGGTGACCGCCTCGCCCGGGACGACCGCCACGACGGGCGCCGTGGTGGGGGTGGTGCTCGATGTGCTCGGGACCGTCGGCCCGGTGGTGCCGGTCTCGGCGCGGGGTGCCGCCGCCGGCGAGGGGGCGGCGACGGTGGTGTCCGGTGTCGCCCCCGGCTGCGGGGTCGGGTCGCCGGTGGCGGCGGACATGCCGACGAACCCGAGCACGGCGAGGCCCACGGCAGTGACCCCGGCGCCCCACCACTGGCGACGGCGGTGGACACGGTCGGGGTCGTCCGCGGGGCGCAGCCTCTCGAGCTCGTCCCAGAAGCCGGTCTCGTCGTCGTGCTCCGCCCGACTCGGGGCGGCGCCGTCGCCCGGTGGGGGGTCGATCGTCGGTCCCCCCGTCGGTTCGGCGAGGAGGCTGACGAGCGGGTCGAGGTCGCCGTGGGCGGCGGGGGTGGTCGACGCCGCCGGGGCCTCGGGTCGGGGGGGACCGCCGGTGGCCAGGCGGGCGTCGGGGGCGGCCTTGTGCACCGCGTCGGTGAAGGCCCGCAGCCCGGGCCGCCCGGCCGGGTCGTCGACCGTGGCGTGGCGGGCGACGGCGAGCAGGGCCCGTTCCGGCACGCTGCGCCGCCGGCGGAGGCGGGGCACGGGCGGTGCGTCCGCCGCAGGGTCCTCGTCGGCCGGAGCGAGCAGCGTGGCGAGCAACGCCCCCAGGCCGGCGACGTCGGTGGAGGGCCGGGGCGGGTCGGCGGCGTCGAGGCGCCGGGCTTCGCCGAAGCCGCACAGCACCGGTCGGCCGTAGGGGTCGAGCAGGACGTGGGTGGGGTCGAGGTTGCCGTGCACCACGCCGGCGGCGTGCAGGTCGGCGATGGTCGCCGCCACCGCCAGCACCATCCCGGCGGCCCGGGGTGGGTCGAGGGGACGAGGCAGGTCGGCCACGGTGCGGGCGCCCACCCAGCGGGTGCGGACCGTGGCGTCGTCGTCCTCCCCGTCGACCAGCTCGACCACGCCGGGGTGGTGGACGCCGCGGAGGAGGCCGACTTCCCTCCGGGTCCGGTCGGGGTCGTCGGGGGGCGGCGACTTCACCGCCATCAGCCGACCGTCGTCGTCGTGCACCACCCTGACCCGGTGTCCCATGCCGGCATCCTCCCGGACGGTGTGTCTGGAATCAAGTGAAAAGTAATGAAAAGTACGAAAAACATCCCTGGGGCCCCGGTGGCGGCTCCGGCGGGCCCACCTACGCTGGGGGCGGGCCGCGAGGGAGATGGCGTCGAGTGGGCACGCACTACGAGGTGCTGGGGGTCTCGCCGGGGGCCTCGACGGACGACATCCGCCAGGCCTATGTCCGGCTGGCCAAGGCCAACCACCCGGACCGCCGCCAGGCCGACGACCCGCTGCGTCGAGCGCGCGCCGACACCACCATCAAGGCGGCCAACGCGGCCTGGAACGTGTTGCGCGACCCGGCGCGGCGTGCCGAGTACGACCGGATGCTGGCCCGCGGCGCGACGGTTCCCGGCCCGGTGCAGGGCGAGGCGGCGGGTCCGCCGCGGCGCCCGCCGGACTGGGAGCCGTCGGGGATCGTCGTGGCGGAGGCCCATGCGCCGTTCTTCCGGTTCCTCCCGGTGGTGGTGATCGCCGCGGTGCTCATCGGCATCCTGGTGGTGAGCGCCTACGCCACCCAACAGGACGACGCCGGCCCGACGCCGTCGCCGCCCACCACCCAGCCCACGTTCCCGGTCGGGTCGTGCCTGCTCGTGGCGGCGCTCGACACCGGGCCCCAGCCGGTGAAGGTGAGCTGCGGCACCGGGAACTCGGCGGTGGTCTCCTCGATCGTGGCCACGCCCCGACCGTGCCCGCCCGACACCCGGCCGCTGCCGCTCGACGACAACCGCACGACCCTGTGCCTGAAGAGCTCCCGCTGAACCCGACGCCGGGGTCGCGCCAGGAGGGATGCGACGACCGCCGGGCCGGTCCTACCCTGGGCTGATGCTGCGCGTCACCGGACTCGACCACGTGGTGCTCAACGTGGCCGATGCCCGGCGGGCGCTGGCCTGGTGGGAGGGGTTGCTCGGCGCGGAGCCGGTCCGCCTCGCCGAGTGGGAGGCCGGCGAGGCGCCGTTCCTGTCGGTCCGCCTCGACGACACCACGATCATCGACCTCTTGGAGACCGAGCGCAGCGGGGTGAACGCCGACCACGTGTGCGTCGTCGTCGAGGGCGCCGATCTGGCCGAGGTGGCGGCCTCGGGGGCGTTCGACGTGGTCGTCGGGCCCCGGCGCCTCTTCGGCGCCCGAGGGTGGGGGACGGGGGTCTACGTGCGTGACCCGGACGGCAACGTGGTGGAGCTGCGCACCTACCCGTGACGGGCGCGACCGCCCGGCACCGGTTGGGCGGCTCCGAGGGCCTGCGGTATCGTGCCGGACCCCGGGCGTATAGCTCAGCTGGTTAGAGCGCTGCCTTCACACGGCAGAGGTCACAGGTTCGAGTCCTGTTACGCCCACGAACGTTGTGGAAAACGCAACGATTCGCCGCATCACCCCTGGTCAGAGGCAGGGTTTGAAAGATGCGACGAAGGTTCCTCGGGCGAGACCTGCTACGAACATGGGAGTCATACCTGCCCCGTGAGTCGGTGACATCTGATCTGTGGTGCCGGAAGGCACCGCTGGAAGGATGTCCACCATGCCCAAGCCCTATCCCCGTGAGTTCCGCGAGGACGTGATCCGGGTGGCTCGTAGGCACGTTGGAGAGAGGTCCTGCTTCGCTCCTCCCGGGCTGGGGGCTGTCAGGTGGCGAACGAGCGGCCGACGGCGAGGTTCAGGGGACTCGTGGCCGGTCCCGACGACGCTTCCGGGTTCTGGTTGACCGCGAGCACCGATCGGCCGGATTGGTAGACGCGGATCGCGTCGTTGCGGATGGCGCGGTCGTGGATCGGTACGACGACGACGTCGCCGGGGCGGGTCACTGCCGCCGCCCAGGTCTCGAGGTCCTCGTCTGCCTCCCGATGGTCCGCGGTCGGAGGGATCGTGAGACCGGCGTCCTCGAGTGCTGATGGGGGGACCGGGCCGATGACGAGCGGCTCGTCCCTGCGGCGACACAGTGCGGACGCCACCTCGAGCGCGAGCGCCATCGTGGGCCGGTTGCCGGGCACGAGGTCCTGGTGCGTGCCGTACACCACGATGCGCTCGCCGCCGCTGCGGGGGTGGAGTCCGGCGATCACGACGGGGACCGACGTGGCGGTGATGATCTCACCGAACGTCGCGCCGATCATCCGGGCACGGAGGTCGCCGGGTCCGGGCCACTGGAGGAGCAGGAGGGAGGCGTCATGTTCGATGGCCGCCTGGTGCAATGCGCCGGCGACCGACCGGTCCACCCGAAGCAGGGTCTCCTCGTCGCCTCCGAGCTCGCGCAGTGCCTGGTCGGCTTGGGCCTGCATGGCGCGCCCGGCACGGAGGTCGTCTCTGGTCGCAGAGGCCACCGGGACCAGCGGTTGGACGATGCCGCCGGCGGGGTCGGCCAGGTCACGACCGAGCCGGAGCATCTCGGGGAGCCCGTCGAGGTTGCCGAGGACGGGTACGAGCACCATCTCGCCGGCGCGGCGGCGGTCGTCGTCGGGAGGTGGGACGCGGGGGGCGAATCGGTTGGTGGTGACGGAGGTGATGATCAGGCTCACGGCCACGACGACCATGACGGCGTTGACCACGTCGGCGCCGTAGAGGCCGATCTCGTACCCGATCACGGTGGCGGCAAGGGTCGCTGCGGCTTGGGCGACTGACATGGAGAACAGCAGTCCCACCTCGGCTCGCGCCAGACGGAAGGTCAGTCCGGTGAGCCAGGCGGCGATGGCCTTGCCGACGACGAGCGCGGCGGTGAAGGCGATGGCCAGTCGCATGGTCGACCAGACGAACATGACCTCTGGGTCGAAGAGCAGCCCGACCGAGATCAGGAAGGTGGGGATGAACAGGGCGTTCCCGAAGAAGTCGGTCACGGCCATGAGCGGACTTGCGTTCGGCACGAGGCGGTTGAGCCCGACCCCGACGAAGAAGGCGCCGATGAGCGGCTCGACACCGACGAGCTCGGCGACCATGGCCGACGAGGTGAGCGAGATGAACACCAGCATGTAGCGCAGGGTGCGCTCCTGGCCGAGACCGGTGAAGAACCAGCGGGCGACAGCTGGGACCACGACGAAGCAGTAGATGCCGAGGACGACGAACCCGGCGGCGATCTGGAGCACCAGCTGGGCGCCGCCGGCGTCGCCGGTCTCGGCGCCCACGATGAGGGCGAGCACGACGAGCGAGACGGCGTCGGTGATCGCGCTGGCACCCACGATCGCCGCGACGGCGCGAGTCCTCGACAGGCCGTACCGGGCAACTGTGGGATAGGCGATCAGGGTGAACGACGCCCAGAACGATCCGATGAGCAGCGCCGGGCGCGGGTCGATGCCGAGGAGCAGCGCCACGCCGGTGCCGAGCGCCATCGGGACGACGGACGTGAGTGCGCCGAACCCGGCGGAGATCTTGCGGAAGCGGGCGAAGGTCTCGAGGTCGAGCTGCAACCCGGCGAGGAAGATGAGGTAGAGCACGCCGATGCTCCCGACGGCGCGCAGGCCGGTGAACTGCGGGAGCAGATCGAGCACGTTCGGGCCGATCAGGGCGCCGAAGGTGAGCAGCCCGAGCACGGCTGGCAGGCGGAGTCGCTCGAAGATGATCGGTGCGGCCACGATGATCAGCCCGACCACGGTGAAGCCGAACGCCGGACTCATCTGCACTTCGGACCAGTTCATCGGCCAGATCCTCCAGGTGTAGACATATGGTAACGAGCGGAGCTGTGGAGGTCCGGTGACGATGAGGTCGAGTCGCGTCGCAGCGATCGGTCGCAGGCTGCGCCGCGACGGCGTGGCCGGTCTCGTCCTCGGTGTGCAGAGCGTGCCCGATGGCCTGGCGACGGGGCTGCTCGCCGGGGTGAGCCCGTTGGCCGGCCTCTACGCCTACGTGGTCGGCACCCTCGCCGGGGCAGCGGCGACCTCGTCGACGTTCATGGTCGTGCAGGGCACCGGAGCGATGGCCATGGTCGTCGCCGACGTTCCTGCAGTGCACGACAGCACCGACCCCGAGCGGGCGCTGTTCACGCTGTCGATCCTCACGGGCGCAGTGATGCTGGCCGCCGGGCTCCTCAAGCTGGGTTCGGTGCTGCGCTTCGTGTCCAACGCCGTCATGGTCGGCTTCATCAACGCCGTCGGCGTGAACATCGTGCTCGGCCAGCTCGCCAACCTGACCGGGTTCGCCGCCGACGGAGCCAATCGGGTGGTCCGGGCGCTCAACACCGTCTTGTCGCCGGGCGAGCTCGACTGGCGGAGCGTGGCCGTCGGCCTCGGCACCATCCTGCTGATCATCGCTCTGGAACGCACATCGATCGGGGCGTTGGGCCTGGTGGTCGGGGTGATCGCCACCTCGGCCGCCGCTGCGACGCTGGGTTGGTCGGGCGTCGCCACGCTGTCCGATCTCGGTGTCGACCTCGACGGGTTGCCCACACCGACGTGGCCCCTGGTCGGCGCGGTGCCGGCACTGCTGGTGCCGGCGGCGTCGCTGGCGTTCGTCGGGCTGGTGCAGGGTGCTGGGATCTCGGCGAACTTCGTGAACCCCGATGGCCGCTACCCGGACGCGTCCCGGGACTTCGTCGGGCAGGGCGTCGCCAACGTGGCGTCGGGGGTGATGCAGGGCATGCCGGTCGGCGGGTCGGTGTCGGCGTCGGCCATCAACAAGGCGGCCGGCGCCCGCAGCCGCTGGGCGCCGATCGTCGCGTCAGCGGTGATGGCGGTCGTGATCGTCGCGTTCGGTGACGCCGTCGGTTACCTGGCCATGCCTGCGCTGGCCGGCCTGCTGATCCTGATCGGCGTGCGCACCGTCAAGCCCGCCGACGTGCGCTCGGTGTGGAGGACCGGTGTCGTGCAGAAGGCGGTCCTGGTCGTCACGTTCGTGCTCACGATGGTGATCCCGCTGCAGTACGCGGTGATGGTCGGCGTCGGCCTGTCGGTCGTGCTGCACGTGGTGCGCCAATCCAACCAGGTGACGGTGGTGCGGCGGGTCCGAGACGCCGACGGCCACGTGATCGAGGTCGCACCACCAGCTGAGCTGCCCGCCGGCGAAGTCGTGGTGCTGCAGCCCTACGGCAGCCTGTTCTTCGCCGCCGCCCCGGTGTTCGAGAACGCCCTGCCGACGGTAGCGTCGACCTCACGTGGCACGGTCGTCGTCCTCCGGCTGCGGGGGCGGTCGGACCTCGGGACCACGTTCATGGACGTCGTGCGCCGCTACGCCATCGCCGTCAGAGAGGTCGGGTCACGACTCCTCGTCGTCTCGACCAACGAGCGGATCGAAGAGCAGCTGGCCGCCACCGGCGTGCTCGATGTCGTCGGACCCGAGGCCCTCTACCGGGGCGACGAGCGGGTTGGCGCCGCCCTGCAAGCCGCCGAGATGGACGCCGCCGCCTGGGTCGAGCAACACCGCCCGGCCGACGACGAGGGGACCTGACGGTGCCAGCTCAGGCCGACGAAGCCAGGAACGAGCGGCGGGCGCTGACGGCGTCGATGGTCGGTGCCGGGGTGTTCGCAGCCATCGGCATCGTGTTGGGCATCGTGTCTGGCTCGCAGGTGATCCTGTTCGACGGCGCCTTCTCCCTCCTCGGCGTCGGGCTGGCGTGGATGGCGCTGCTCGCGTCACGCGCCGGCCGCAGCGGTCCCACACCCGGCTACCCGTACGGACGCGAGGGCGTCGTTCCGCTGGTGATCGGGATCGAGGGTGTCGCCCTGCTGGCCACCTGCGCCTACGCCGCCTTCGAGGCGCTCTCCACGATCCTCTCCGGCGGTGGCGAGGTGGTCGGCGGATGGGGGCTCGTCTACGCCGCCATCTCCTTCGTCGCCCCGCTCGGCATGGCCGCCTGGCTCACTCGGACGTCGTCGTCGGAGCTGGTCGACGCCGAGGCGACCCAGTGGCGGGCAGGCGGTGCGTTCGGCGCCGGGATGCTCGCCGCCTTCGTCGGGGCGCAGCTGCTGGCGGACTCGTCGCGGTCGGACCTGGCCGGCTACGTCGATCCCGGCCTCGTGCTGGTGGCGGCGTGCGTGTTCGTCGTGCCGCCGCTGCGCATGGTGCGCACGATGTTGCGCGAGCTGCTCGAGGCGGCACCCGACGACGCCGTGCAGGAACGGGTGCAGTCGGCCATCGAGGCCGTGTCGGTGGCCCATGGCCTCGACTCGCCGACCGTGCGGATGACCAAGGTCGGCACCAAGCTCTACGTCGACGCCGAGTACGTCACCGAGCCCGACCGGACGGTCGGTGAGACCGATGACGTCCGCCGGTCCGTCGCCAGGGCACTCACCGATCTCGGCCTCGACGCGTGGCTGACCGTCGAGTTCTCCGCCGATCCCTCGTGGGACGACCCGCCGGCGGTGCGCTGACGTGGGGTCGCAGAGGTGCTTGCGCTGTGGCCCGATCGGTGGTTCGGTCAGGTAGGTGAGTTCGGTCGGGTCGTCGCGGCGTCGAGCTCGAAGGGATGGGCGGGGCGGCGGACCAGGAGCACGACGCTGACGAGGGCGATCCAGGCGGGGACGATGTAGACGGTTGGCGTGTCGACGGTGACGTTGACAAGTTCGTACACGCCGACGGCGTAGGTGAGCAGCACGAGCCACCGCGGCAGCGCCTCGGTGGCTCGTGCCAGGCTGGCGGTGGAGAACATGACCAGCGTCGCCACCCGGGGGAGCACCACCGTGAGCACGCCCGCAGCGGTCGACCGCAGCAGCGACACCGCGCCAGGGTCCGGCGACTTGTCCGCCACCGCCACTTGGACGGCCGGTGCCGCCAGCAGCGCGCCGCCGAGGAAGAGCAGCGCGGCCAACAGGATGCTGGAACCGAGGAACACCGTGCCGAACAGCTTGGGTTCGCTGTCGCCGATTCGACCACGAACGACCCCGACGAACCACAGGAACGCGATGGTGGAGAACACGAGGACCTGCAGCCACACGAGCGCAGCGGTGGCGTTGGCCCGCTCGGCGTAGAAGTTAGCGATTTCGGCGTCGGTGGCCGAGATGCCTGGCGCAGCGAGCAGTCCTCTCAGCGACACCGACCAGCCGACCGCACAGATGATGCCCGCCACGGCCGCCGCCTGGATCGAGGCGAACCGGCGGCGCCATGGGCTGGGCGCCAGGAGCGGCGGGTTGCCGGGGTCAGCCATCCCCGCGGACCGGCGCAGTCTGCATCGCCAGCGGTTCGGCGACGAGGAGGCGGGCGAGGTCGGAGACAGCGCTCTCGATGCCGCCTCGCAGCCCGAGGGCGGGCCCAACCGCTTCGCCCCACACGGCGGATCCGAGCACGAGGCTGGCAGCCGAGGCGACGGCGACCCTGGGATCGGACAGGTCGCCCGGCCCCGCGCCGGTGGGCACATCGTCGAAGTCGTCGATGAGGCGGCGCAGGATCGGGAACCGTCGACGGACGGTGCGGATGTCGACGTCGTCGACGAGGGTCCGGGCGATCAGGCGGGGAGCGGGGGAGCGGTGGTGCACCATCCAGCTCACCGCGTCGAAGTCGAAGCCCTCGTCCGCCAGCGCGGCGGGGAACAGACCGCTGCTGCTCTCCTCGATCGCCACCGCCAGCAGCGCGTCCTTGGAGCCGAAGTGGCGGTAGATCAGACCTTGGTTGACGTTCGCATGGTGGGCGATGCCGCGCACCGACACCGAAGCCGGGCCACGTGCCGCGAAGAGCTCGATGGCCGATGCCAGGAGGGCGTCACGACCTGATGCTGGACGGTCGTCGTCCTCCGTGTCGGCGGCCGTCACCGACGGCAGCGGCGACAGATCGCGCGACTCGAGGCGCGGCTCGTGGCTGCCGCCGACCTGCAGCATTCGATCCACCGAGAGTGCGACCGCGCGGTCGCGTCGCTTAGGCGAGAGCGCACCCAGTCCGGTGGCGGCAACCACGAAGCCCTCGAAGGTGACGAAACCGAGCATCACGCAGGTCGCCGCGTAGGCGGCGATTCGTCGGCGCCGCTCTGGCATCGCCGTGCTCGCACGCCCCTGGCGGTTCGCGTGAGCCTGCAGCCAACCGAGGTGCAGGCACGCCGGGAAGCCCGTCGCCGGGAGATCACCCAAGGCGCTGCGGATCAGGAGCTGGCTGCTGGCCCGATGGGTGCGGGCGGCGTGCAGGAGTTCGGCCACCGGCTGGTCCGACGTCGTGGTGATCCTGTCGACTCCGCCATCGACGACGGCAGCCATGCGGGCCGCGACGGCGTCAACGAGCCCGTCCTTGGTGCCGTAGTGGCGCACGACCAACGCGTGGGTGTAGCCGGCGGCCTCGCCGATGGCCCGCAACGAGGCGCCGTCGGGCCCGAAGCGGGCGAACAGCCCGTAGGCCGCATCGAGGATGGCCGCCTGGCTGTCGGTCCGCTCTTGGACCCCCGGAATTGTCGCAACCACGGTCTTCCACTGTAGGCAGTTGGAAACGCGACAGCTTCGTCACCGAGCGGAGCGTCGTGCGCGAACTGCCACGAGCGGGAGACCCGGTGTCCGACCACGCGCACGAGGCTGGGCAGGTTCAAGCCCCCTGCGAATCCGTGGGCGCGGCCGGTCGGTTTCGTCGCCCGAACAGGCTCGCAGCAAGGATCAGCGCGACGAGGCCGACGAGGGCGGCGACGATGACGAACGTCAGCGTGTCGGGCGTGTCGCTGAAGTTCTGGGCGGCGACGACGAGCGCGGCGGACAGGTTCCGCTGGGCGGTTCCGAGCCCGCTGAGTGACCTGGCAGCGGGCTCGGTGCCACCGGCGAGGAAGCCGGCCACGAGCGCGCCGATGAGGAAGGCTGCGATGGCGGCCAGTCCGCCGGTGCCGAACAGGTCGACGACGTTGCTCCACTTCGCGGCGATGCCCACCACGACGAGGACGGCAATGGCGATGGTGGATGTACGCGCCGCGATCGGTTGGCACTTCTCCGAGATTCGTCCGGCTCTGGCCTTGACGAGGAGGCCGACGGCGAGCGGGAGGAGCATCAGGAGCAACAGCGACGAAGCGATGTCCCACGGGTGGAGGGTCACCTCGGGAAGCAGCATCGGGAGCACCACAGGCATGTAGAGCACGGTCGCTGTCATGAGCAGGACCATGAGGCCGACCGCCCGGGCCGCGTCGGCGCCGGCGAGCTCCGCCAGCTTGGGCAGGAACGGGGCACCAGCAGCGGTTGCGATGAGCAAGAGCCCGGCGTAGAGGGGGTCGTCGAGGTCGAGCACCGCTTGGATGCCAACGGCGATGAGCGGCACGGCGACGAAGTTGACCCCGAGGGCGGTGAACACGAAGCGCGGGCTCCGGAGAGGTCCCAAGATCGCGGTCAGGGTCAGGCTGAGGCCCATGGCGAGCATCGACGAGACCACGAAGACCAACGTTGCGATGTTGATGAGCGTGTCCACGTCTGCCCTTCGTCAGGTGAGCCGCGCCGCGACGGCGATTCAAGCGACTTCGACGATGGAGCGGTGTCGTCGACGACCGTCACGGACACTCCCGCGAAGCCGATGCCGGACCGTCGCCGGGTCAGCTCGTTCGAGTGCCGGACAGCTGCGGGAGGCCATCGTTGAGCGCCGGTAGGCCGCATCGAAGATGGCGGCATCGCTGTCGCTCCGCTGCTGTGCTCTCGGAGTTGACGTGACCACAATCCCCTAGTGTAGACAGTTGGAAACACAGGCAGCGTTCACCAAGCGGAGCGTCGTGCGCGAACCGCTGGAGCGGGAGGTCCGATGTCCGATCACGCACACTTCCACCCACTGGGACGACCAGCCTCCTCCTATACGGTGGCGGCCCACGAGACGGCACACGCCGCCCTTCCCTTCGACGACGAACGGGACTTCGAGGAGGCTCGGCGGGGCTTCCTGGCTGCACCGAGCGAACGCCGGATCGTGGCCGACGACGGCAGGGCCGTGTGGGACATCGGTGCCTACGACTTCCTGCTCGACGGGCAGCCGCTCGAGAGCATCCACCCGTCGCTGCAGCGCCAGGCCGTGCTCAACATGGAGTACGGGCTCTACGAGGTGTTGCCCGATCGCATCTACCAGGTGCGCGGCTTCGACCTGGCCAACATCACGTTCGTCCGGGGCGACACGGGTTGGATCGTGTTCGACCCGTTGACGATGACCGAGACCGCGGCCGCTGCCCTGGCGCTTGTCACCGAGCACCTCGGGGAGCGCCCGGTCGTCGCCGTCGTGTACTCGCACTCCCACGCCGACCACTGGGGTGGGGTGCGGGGCGTGATCGACTCGGCCGACGTGGCCGCCGGGACGGTCCAGGTGATCGCCCCGATCGGGTTCCTCGAACACGCTGTGGCCGAGAACGTGTACGCCGGCAACGCCATGAACCGGCGGATGGTGTACCAGTACGGGACCCTCCTCGCCCGCAGCCCGTTCGGTCACGTCGACCAGGCGATCGGCAAGGGCGTGGCCAACGGGACCGCCGGCCTGATCGCTCCGACGGTGCACATCGCGGACGACATCGAGGAGCTGACCGTCGATGGCGTGCGGATGGTGTTCCAGAACACCCCCGGCACCGAGGCGCCGGCCGAGATGAACACCTACTTCCCCGAGTGGAAGGCGTTCTGGGCAGCCGAGAACATCGTGGCCACGGTCCACAACATCTACACCTTGCGCGGCGCGCTCGTGCGTGACGCCCTCGAGTGGTCCCGCCAGATCAACAAGGCGCTCTACCTCTTCGGCAAGGAGGCGGAGGTGATGTTCGCCTCGCACTCGTGGCCGCGCTGGGGCAACGAACGGATCCAGGAGGTGATGCGCACCCAGCGCGACGCTTACGCCCACCTCAACAACGCGGTGCTGCACCTCGCGAACCAGGGCGTCACCATCAACGAGATCCACAACGTGTACCAGCCACCGGGGAGCCTGCAGCAGCAGTGGGCGGCCCGCAGCTACCACGGCTCGGTCGAGCACAACACCCGCGCCGTGATCAACCGCTGGCTCGGCTACTGGGACGGCAACCCCGCCACCCTGCTCCCGCTGTCTCCGAGCGACTCGGCCCCGCTGTACGTCGAGATGATGGGCGGCGCGAAGCCGATCCTGGCTCGGGGCCGTGAGCTGGTCGACGAGGGCGAGTACCTGCTCGCCGTCGAGATCCTCAACAAGCTCGTCTACGCCGAGCCCGACAACGCCGACGCGCGCCAGCTGCTGGCCGACGCCTTCGAGCAGATCGGCTACCAGCGGGAGAGCCCCAGCGTCCGCAACAGCTTCCTGGCCGCCGCGTTCGAGCTGCGCTCAGGCCTACCCGAGGGTTCGGTCCCCAAGGCCTCGGGCCCCGACGTCATCCGCGCCGTCAGCACCGGGCAGTTCCTCGACCTGCTCGGGATCCGGCTCGACCCCGTGCGAGCCGAGAGCGCGTCGTTCACGATCAACCTGATCACCCCCGACAACGGCGAGCGGTTCGTCGTCGAGCTGACCAACGGCACCCTCACCAACCTCGAAGGCTTCCTCGCGGAGGACGCCGACCTCACGATCACGATCAACCGCTCCGACATCGAGCAGGCGATGATCGGTACGAGGCCCCTGCAGGAGCAGCTCACTGATGGCACCGCCCAGGTCGAGGGCGACCCCGGCGTCCTCCTCACCCTCGCTGGCATGCTCGTGCACTTCACCCCGACCTTCGAGATCATGCCCGGTACCCGACGCCCCGATGTGCCCGTCGACGACGACCCCTTCACCCAGGAGGCCTTGGCCGACAGCGCCGGAGGCTGAATCGCAAGTCGTCGCGGACTGAGGTCTTCTACCGAATCGTCTGCGGGGAGGGACGGCAGGGTTTGCCGTCGGGTTCGCATACCACCATCGCTGGACACTTGCAGCTGCGGGCAGCAACAACTAGATCCACCCCAGGTCGGACCGGCCCGGGACGACCGAGGCCTCGACCGCCTCGCTACTTCCACCACCTCACGGGACGCCAACGACACATCTGTCGATGACCTCAGCCCGAGTCGACGGCGCCTCGCAGACACCGAGCAGCACAGCGTCCTGCACTTGGCGTCTTCAGGTCAGCGGCTCCGTCAGGGACGGAAGCTCAGGAACCCTTTGGGGAAGGGGTGCTCGCCTGGTTGGGTCGGGGCACCCAGCCTCGGCGGGGACGGATCGGTACGCCGGCGCGCCGGAACTCTCGGGCGAGGGTGCCTGCGTCGATGGCGTACTGGGCCCCAACGACCTTGAGCGACTCGCCCGCCTCGTAGCGTTGGCCGCCTGGTGAACAGAGCGATCGGTCATCTTGCGCGCTTGGCGGCCGGGGAACGCCTCGGCGATCGAGGTGATGGAGGATGGTCGTCCGGTGGACCTCGAATCGACTCGCGAGTGCGTCGATCGTCGTCCCCTCCGTGTGGGCGACCACGATGGCATCCACTGCGGTCTCGGACAGGCGTCGCTGGACAAGGTTTGAAAGCCGTCCCCTTTGCTCTGGAACCGCGCCCGGCGCGCCCGGCGCAGCCCCGTCTCGCGTCCGATCGACGGCCGTCCGCGGGCGCCTCGGGCCCACTGACCCCTGTCCTGCAAGGGTTCCCGCGATCTCGGGAGGGTTTGAAAGCCGTCCCCGAAGGTCGCCATCGACAGGGTTCGGGACGCTGCCGGCGAGGTTCGCAGAACCGGTCGGCATCGAGGAGGGGCGGCCGTCCGACCCGGACGAGCGGATGCGGGCCCTGCGGGTCGAGGACATCGGGATCGCTGACGTGACCGCCAGGACCCGACGTCGACGCCGGTCGGCTCGTCGGCGTCCGTGCAGGCCCGGACCGCGGAGACGAGAACCGATCGCCGGGCGGCGTCGTTCGTAGGCTGGCGCGGTGGACCTCGACGACCCTCACGCCCTGCAGCGCTTCCTCGAGGTGTACGGCACCCTTCCCCGTGCCGGGCCGGGTGGGGACGAGCACACCACCAGGGCGCTGGCGCTGGTGCCCGGGCCGACCCCCCGATCCGTCCTGGACCTCGGGTGTGGGCCCGGTGCGCAGACCGTCTGCCTCGCTCGATCCCTCCCGGAGGCGGAGATCCTCGCTCTGGACCTGCTCGTCGACATGGTCGACGAGGCCAACCGCCGCCTCGTCGACGCAGGCCTCGAGGGCCGGGCCCACGCCGAGGTGGGCGACATGGCCCGACCGCCGGTGGTGCCGGGTGGCCAGGACCTGATCTGGTGCGAGGGCGCCATCTACAACCTGGGCGTCACCGAGGCGCTGCGAGGGTGGCGGCCGCTGCTCGCCCCCGGCGGGACGGTGGCCTTCACCGAACCGGTCTGGCTCACCGAGGCGCCCCCGGACGAGATCCGGGACTGGTGGTCGTCGGAGTATCCGGCCATGACCGACGACACCGGGATCAGGTCCCGGATCGACGAGGCCGGCTACCGCAGCGTCGCCATGTTCACGCTGCCCCCCTCGGCCTGGTGGGACGAGTACTACGAGCCGATGCAGGGACGCGTCGACGCGCTGCGGGCCCGCGCCCCCGACGACG
Source organism: Acidimicrobiales bacterium (assembly GCA_025455885.1). Taxonomy (NCBI): domain Bacteria; kingdom Bacillati; phylum Actinomycetota; class Acidimicrobiia; order Acidimicrobiales; species Acidimicrobiales bacterium. The sequence goes on along the minus strand of JALOLR010000009.1, from coordinate 26,990 downwards.
CGGCCGCCGCTGAGGTGGTCCGCTCCGCCGCGACCGAGATCGACGCCTTCCGGCGCTTCGGCGACCACTACTCCTACGCCTTCTACGTCGTCCGACCGCTTCGCTGACGGCCTCCGGCTCGGGGCGGCGATGAGGTCAGCCGGGCGCGGTCAGCACGGGCAGCAGCGCCTCGGCCACCTCGGCGGGGCGCTCCTCGTGGGCGAACAACCCGGCCCCCTCGATCACCCGGAGGTGGGTATCGGGGAACGCGGCGACCATCTCCTCGGCCCAGGCCAACGGGAAGAACGGGTCCCGGTCGCCCCAGACGAGCTGGACGGGGACCTCGAGACGGCGGTGCACCCCTGCGAGCTCCCCGACGAGGCGGACATCGAAGCTGCGCAGGAGCGCGACTGCCGCTCGTCGGCGGGCCGGGTCGTCGTGGAGGGGTTGCAGGAAGAACTCGTCGAACTCGCCGTCGAGCAGGGATGCATCGGCGAACGCGTCCCCGAGCACGAAACGGTGGCGGCGCAGTCGCCGCCGACCGACCACCCATCCCAGCCCGCCGCCGACTCCGGGAACCCTGCGCACGGCGAGGAACGACCGGAACCTCCAGCTCAACCCGTGGGGCTGCTCGGTGTTCACGAGCCCCATGGCCCGTAGGCGAGGGTCGCCGGCCACCGCATGTCGGGCGATGAGACCGCCGCTGTCGTGGCCGACCACGGCGACGTCGTCCGTCTCGAGCAGATCGAGGATCCGACGGACCGACGCGATGTGCTGGTCGACGGTCAACGGGGTGTTCGCGTCGAAGCGGCTCGAACCGGCACCGGGGAGGTCGATCACGTGGCAGGTCACATGATCGACCAGGTGGGGCAGGAGCTTCCGGAAGGTCGCCCCGCTGGCGGGCCAGCCGTGGACGAACAACACGTCGGGCCCGCTGCCGACGCAGCGGTGGGCGACCTCGCCGGCGCCGACGTCGAGGTGGCGGTCGGGCGGTCGGCGGAAGAGGTCGGCGGCGGTGGCGGTGGTGAGAGGTGGCACCCGTTCTCCGGTCTCGAAGGGTCGAGCAGGGGAGCGGTGGTGCGGCGGCCCGGGTGCCCGACGGTTTGTAGTGGTCACTACGGACCCTATTTGTAGTGATCGCTACAATCAAGCCATGGGCCCGAAGCACTCGAGCGAAGAGATCCTCGCCGGCGCCGTCGAGGTCGCCTTCGCCGAGGGTCTGAGCCAGATCACCTTCGGCCGGGTCGCCGGGCACCTCGGCATCAGCGACCGAACCGTCGTCTACTACTTCGCCACCAAGGACGACCTGCTCACCGAAGTGCTGCTCTCACTCGGGGCCCGTCTCCAGAGCGCGCTGGGCGAGGCCTTCACCGGTCCTGCGGACGGCCACCTCGACCTCGCCCGTGCGGCGTGGCCGGTGTTGGCCCGATCGAGCGTCGACCCCGTGTTCGCCCTCTTCTTCGAGGCCACGGGGTTGGCCGCGGCGGGTCGGGAGCCCCATCGGACCCTCGTGCCCCAACTCGTCGAGGCCTGGATCGACTGGCTCACCACCCTCTTCGAGGGCCGACCGGCGCGTCGCCGGACCGAGGCGACCGCCACGATCGCCCTCCTCGACGGCCTGTTGCTCCTGCGCCAGACGGTCGGACCCGAGGCCGCCGAGCGGGCCGCATCCGCCCTCGGCGTGCGCTGACGGACACCGGCGAGGCGCCTAGGCCGGCGAGGCGATCGCGGCCCGGGCGCGGGCCTCGATCTCGGGGTTGATGACCGAGTCGGGGTCGCGCAGCTGCCCGAGCTCGTCGCTCACCCCGACCAACGCGGCGTAGAGCGGTGGGCAGGTCGGACAGGTGGCGAGGTGGGTCTCGATCATGGACCTGGTGTCCGTGTCGAGCTCGCCGTTGAGGTAGTCGCTCACGTGGCGTCGGGCATCCCAGCACGGCATGGGCACTCCTTCGAGGGCGAGTCGGCGCTCGTGTCCGGTAGCGAGGGCGCTGACGAGGGCCATGCGCCCTCGCCGCAGTCGTTGCTTGGCGGCGGGGAGCGACACCCCCGAGATCTCGGCGATGTCGCTGACCCGCAGCCCTTCCACGTCGTGGAGCACCACCGCCGACCGGTAGATGAAGGGCAGTCGGGCCAGGGCGTCGAGCAGCTCGGCGCGTGTTGCCGCTTGTTCGATGACGGCATCGGCGTCGACGGTGAAGGCGTCGTCGCGCCAGTCGTTCTCGACGGCGTCGACGAGGATCTCCCGGCTCGACCGGCGGGCCCTGTCGACGATCAGGTTGTGGGCGATGCGGATCAGCCAGTGCGACAGCTGCGCGTCGCGGCGGTACTGGTCGCGGCGTTCGAGGGCCCGCAGCACCGTCTCCTGCACGACGTCCTCGGCGAGACCGGGGTCACGGGTCACTCCGACGGCGTAGCGGTACAGCACGTCCAGGTGCTCGGGAAGCTCGTCGGGATCGAAGCTCATCGACCGCCTCCACGGGGGGTCGGGTCGGCGGGGGCCCCCTCGGCGGCCAGCGTAGGAGCCGACCGAGCCGGGCCCGTCCGCCGCTCCCTCATCGTGGGCTGGTGTGCTGTTCGGTCCGGTTGGTCCGGATGCCGAACACCGCGTACAGCGGGCAGAAGCCGATGATCCCGGTCAGGAGCGGCACGAGGGCCACCACCCCGACGATCACCCCGGCGGTCCCGCCGAGCACGCCGAAGCCGACGACCAACAGCACCATCCCGAGCACCACCCGGGCCACACGATCCCAACCAGCCTCGTTCGTCATGACGATCTCCCTCTCTCGTTCGGGCCTGTCGTTCAGGTCCGCACCGAGGAGACGAACGAACCCCGTCGAGGGATACACGAGCCGATCGGGACGGCCCCCGGGGGATCAGCAGGTCGGATCGTCGACCGCGCAGGCCTCGCCGTCCGGGGTGCCCGGGCCGACCGGGTCCAGACGGTCGCGGGCCTGGGTGAGTACGGCCACGAACGTGTCGACGTCCTGGGCGCCGGGGATCATGAACCGGTCCTCGATGACGAACGCCGGCACCCCGCTGATCTGGCGCTCGAGCGCGCCGTGCAGCTCCCCGGTGACCTCGGAGCGGAATCCGTCGCCGGCGAGCACCGACGTCGCGACTGCGGCGTCGAGCCCCGCCTCGCCGGCCAGGCCGGTGAGGGTCGCGTGGTCGGCGACGTTGGCGCCCTCGGTGAAGTAGGCCAGGAACAGCCGCTCGGCCAGCGCGCCCTGAGCAGGCGCCCCGCCCTGGTCCCAGGCCCAGGCCAGCAGGCGGTGGGCGTCGACGGTGTTGACCCGCAGGGCCCGGTCGAACCGGTAGTCGATGCCGTCGTCGGCGCCCAGCGCGGTGAGCCGGCTGGTCATCGACTCGAAGGCGCCCGGCCCGTACTTGCGCTCGAGTGCCTGGCGCAGGTCGCCGGGCTCGGGCCCGGCGGTGGGGTCGAGCTGGTAGGCCCGCCAGCGCACCTCCACCTCGTCGCCCCAGTCGAGCCGGGCGAGCGCGGTGTCGAGGCGGCGCTTGCCGAGGAAGCACCAGGGGCAGATCACGTCGGACCACACGTCGATGCGCATGGGCGGTGCAACGCTCACCGGGGCACGGACGTTCCCCGACCCGCGCCGCCCACCGAGGGTCGATGCGTCGGCCCGGTCACGGGGTGGCGCCGTAGGCGTCGTAGGTGTCGCCGGCCGCCTCGGCGGCTCGACGGGCGGTGTCGTACTGGTACTCGCTGATGCCTCCTCGTTCCCACGGCCCGACGCTGCCGGCGGCCACGGCGGTCGTCGACTTCGGGGTGATGTGGAACCGCTCACGGAGCTCGTCGACGGGGTGTGCGGCCAGCTCGAACCAGTCGATGGCCAGGAAGTCGACATCGGGCTCATCGTCGAGTCCGTGGCTCATCGCCCCGCGTCGCAACGCATCTGCGATCCGGTCGGCCATCCCGTCGCGGGAGAGCTGGCCGGGGAACGACTCGAAGAGCCCGGCCCCGGTGGCGAGGTACCCCGTCTCGAACAGGCTCACCACCATGGCGAGCAGCGAGAACCCCTTGGGGTCGTCGTTGGCGCGGGCGATGAACGCGAACACCTCGAGCTCGGCCTCGACCTTCGTGCCGTAGTCGGCCAGGACGTGGACCCAGTCGTGCTGGGCGAGCAGCGGGGGTGCGGAACCCGGTTGACCGGGGAAGGCGAAACCGCGGGCCCGGTAGAGCTCCCAGATGCGGCGCCCGAGGGTACCGGCGGGGAGCGACTCGAGCGCCGCCCACCGGGCCGCCAGGGCGGGGTCGTCGGACGACTGCTCCCAGGCATCGGCCAGTCCGGCGGCGTTCAGCTTCGTGGCCCGCTCCTCGCTCCATCCCGACGTGTACCCGTTTCGGTCGAAGTCGACGGCCGCCAACCCGAGCTGGCCGTCGGCGAAGCGTTGGGCGACGGCGAGCATGCCGTCGTCGACCGACATCGCCGTGGCGAACTCCTCCACCTGGGCGGCGACGGCCGGCGGGAGCGGGCGCAGCACCAGGGCCCCGAGGATCATCGTCTGCAGGATCCGGGTGCGGAACGCGGCGTTGCGGTCCGCCATCCCCTCGGCGAGCTCGGTGGCGGAGATCGGGGGGAGCGCGGCGGGGTCGATCCGGTGCCCGGTGAGCGCCTCGAACGCCGACTGGACGAGCAGCACCTGGAACTCGCTGTGACCCCCGGGGGGTCGCACGGCGCTCAGGACGCCGCGGGCCAGGAGGTCCACCTCCGCGGGGTCGGGGGGCCGGAGGTTCGTGGTGGCGGGGGAGGGGAGGGGGGTCGGCGTCATCGGTTCCTCGTCGGTCTGGTCGGGGTCACGTGGTCGAGGGGCGGGTCGTCGTCGGTCGTCGTCGTGAGCGGAGCCCGGACCGTCACCGCCGGAGGAGCGCGTCGGCGATGTCGAGCCCGTTGCCGCAGGTCTCCTCTCCTCGGTCGGGGACGTGACCGCGAGTTCCGGACAGTGACTCTAAACACTACAGCCCTGTAATGAAACCCCGCTCTCCGCTACCCTCCCTCCCGTGCCCGAACGCCCGCCCGGACGGCCCCGTGACCCGGCGATCGACAGCCGGGTCCTCGAGGTCACCCGTCGCCACCTCGCCGCCCACGGCTACGGCGCCATGTCGATGGTGGCGATCGCCGCCGAGGCCGGCACCACCCGCCAGGCCGTGTACCGCCGGTGGTCGTCGAAGGCCGACCTGGCCACCGCGGCCATCGCCGCCATGTCCGCCGCCGAGGCTCGACCACCCACCGACGACCCCTTCGCCGACCTCGTGCGGGAGCTCGATGCCTTCCGCCGGGGGGTGAGCCGCCCGGACGGCCTCTCGATGGTCGGGACGATGCTGCTCGACTCGACGGACCCGACCCTGGTCGCCCTCTACCGCGAGCGGGTCGTGGCACCGCGCCGGTCGCGCCTGCGGGGCATCCTCGAACGGGCCCGGGAGCAGGGCCTGCTCGACGCCGACGCCGACGTCGAGGTGGCGCTCACCGTGTTCACCGGGAGCTGGTACGCCAACGCCCTCGCAGGGCGACCCCCGACGCGGAACTGGTCCGAGCGCGTCGCGTCGCTCGTGTGGCGCGGCCTCGGCGGCACCGCGTCGGTCTGAGCGAAGGGGACGCGTCCCGCGTCGGGCGGCGGCCCGTCGCATAGCCTCGCCCGGGCGGGAGGGTCCCGCCGACGGTCGCAAGGGCGGCGACGGGGGAGCGATGCGAGTGGCCGGTCCAGGGGTGGAGGCGGGGCGGCGCCGGGGACGTGCGATCGGCGCGATCGGGCTCGTGGTGGCGATGCTCGTCGTCGCAGCCTGCTCGGGGCCGTCGGACGAGTCGGGCAGCGACGCGACCGCCGGCGCGACCGTCCCGACCGTCGCCCGACCGGACGGTCCCGTCGCCGACCTCTCCGAACAGATCACCGGACCGGGAGAGCCGTTCGTCGCCGAGGCGACCGAACCGGACCTGACCGGCTACGTGCAGGAGGAGTTCGTGGCGGCCGGGACGGCGACGGACTACGCCGCGCCGGACGGCCTCCCGGGCGACGGCGTGTGGTCGTTCGTGCCCGACACCACGGCCCCGTACCGGACCCGGATCGTCGTCCGCCGGCCCGCCGACCCGGCCGAGGCCAGTGGAACGGTGCTCGTCGAGTGGCTCAACGTGAGCGGCGGCGCCGACGCCAACCCCGACTGGGTGGTGCTGGCCGAGGAGATCACCCGTCGAGGCCACACCTGGGTCGGTGTCTCCGCCCAGCGCAGCGGCGTCGAGGGCGGACCCGTGCTGGTCTCCACCCCCGGCGCCGAGGGCATCACCGGCAAGGGCCTGAAGGCCCTCGACCCGGCCCGGTACGCCACCCTCGACCATCCCGGCGACGGCTACTCGTTCGACATCTACACCCAGGTGGCCCGGGCGCTGCGCGACGGCGGGGCGCCCACCGGCGGCGTGACCCCCGACGTGGTGCTCGCCGTCGGCGAGTCCCAGTCCGCGGTCGCCCTCACCACCTACCACAACGGGGTCCAGCCGCTCACCCGGGCCTTCGACGGCTTCTTCGTGCACAGCCGGGCGTTCGTGGCGCTGCCGCTCGCCGAGCCGGGCGCCTCGGTCGACCTGGCCGGCTCGCTCGGGGTGCCCGACCCCGTCCTGCTGCGCAGCGACCTCGAGGCACCGGTCATGGTCCTGCAGGCCGAGGGCGACGTGACGAGCGTCCTCGGATCGGTGGCTGTCCGCCAACCCGACACCGACACCTACCGGCTGTGGGAGGTCGCCGGCGGCGCCCACGCCGACACCCGACTGGTCGGCGACCGGGCCGACTCGCTGGGGTGCGCGGTGCCCATCAACGACAGTGCCACCCATGTCGTCGCCAAAGCTGCGCTGCGGGGCCTCGAGCACTGGGTCCGCACGGGTGAGCCGCCCCCCGCCGCCCCGCGCCTCGAGGTGACCGACGCGCCCGACATCGTCCGCGACGCCGACGGCATCGCCGTCGGCGGGGTGCGCACCCCGGTGGTCGACGTGCCCGTCGACGTACTGTCGGGCGAGTCGGCGCCCGACGCCTCGCTGCTCTGCCTGCTGATGGGCTCGACGCTCCCGCTCCCGCCGGAGCGCATCGCCGAGCTCCACCCGAGCCGGGCCGACTACGAGCGGCGCTTCGCCGAGGCGACCGACCGTGGCATCGACGCCGGGTTCGTGCTGCCCGAGGACCGCGCCCTGCTCCTCGACTACGCCCAGCCCGAGCGGGTCGGCTGACCGGCGCGACCCGGGGGAGCGGACGGTGGCGGTGAGGGCGACCGCTCCCGTGTCGGCGCGGTGTCAGGACGACGACTCGTCGTCCCGGGCCACGCCCTTGGCCCAGCGGTAGTCGGCCTTGCCCGAGGGTGAGCGCACCATCTCGTCGACGAAGTGCACCTCCCGGGGCAACTTGTAGCTGGCCAGCATCGCCTTCGCGTGGTCACGGAGCTCCTCGACGGTGGGTCGGGCGTCGCCTCGAGGGGCGATCACCGCGGCGACCCGTTCGCCCCAGCGCTCGTCGGGGACGCCCACCACCACCGCGTCGAACACGTCGGGGTGGCCCTTGAGCACCAGCTCGACCTCCTCGGGGAAGATCTTCTCCCCGCCGGAGTTGATCGACACCGAACCCCGCCCGAGCAGGGTGATGGAGCCGTCGGCTTCGGCCACCGCCATGTCGCCGGGGACGACCCAGCGCTCGCCGTTGATGGTCGGGAACGTCTCGGCGGTCTTGACCTCGTCCTTGTAGTACCCGAGAGGGATGTGGCCGCGGCGCACGAGCCGGCCCACCTGGCCGTCACCCGGGGTGGTGGGGTTGCCCTCGTCGTCGATGACCAGGGTGTGGTCGCCGAACATGAACTGGGGGCGGCCCTGGGCGTCCGAGCTGCTGCCGGTGCCCTGGAAACCCGTCTCGGACGCGCCGATGGCGTCGAAGATGATGATGTTCGGCAACAGCGTCGAGAGGTGCTGCTTGACCGACGGCGACAGGATCGCCCCGCCCGAGCTCACCAGGAACAGCGACGACAGGTCGATGTCGTCGGGGAGCGTCTCGAGGGCGTCGGCGAGGGGTCGGGCCTGGGCGTCGCCGACCAGGGACATCGTGACCGTGCCGGTCTCGGCGGCGATGCGCCACACCTCCACGGGGTCGAAGTGGTGAGCCCCGCTGAGGGCGAGGGTGTCGCCGCCGAGCGCGGCCACGATGCTCGTCCACTGCGCGGCGCCGTGCATGAGCGGGGCCACCGGGAACGACACCGACGGCGTCCGTTCGAGGGCCCGCTCGGGGACCTCCGACTCCTCGACGAGCGGGGGGGTCATCGTGGTCATCACCGGGCCGATGGTGGCCTTGAAGAAGTCCTCCTGCCGCCACATCACGCCCTTGGGCATGCCGGTCGTGCCGCCGGTGTAGAGCATGTAGAGCTCGTCGCCGGTGCGCTCGTCGAACCCCCGCTCCGGGGAGGCTGCGGCGAGGGCCTGCTCGTAGTCGACGGCGTCGCACACCGAGATGTCAGTTCCGGAGCCGTCGTCGAAGGCGAGGCACACCTTCAACAGCGGACAGCTGGCGCGCACGGCGGCGATGCGGGGCGAGAACTCGGCGCCGTGGACGAGGGCGGCGAGGTCGGCGTTGTCGAACAGGTAGCCGAGCTCGTTCTCCACGTAGCGGTAGTTGACGTTGATCGGGACCGCCCGCAGCTTCCAGCACGCCCACTGCGCCTCGACCCACTCCGGGGAGTTGAAGGCGTAGATCCCCACCTTGTCCCCGGCTCCGATCCCCCGGTCGCCGAGGGCATGGGCGAGGCGGTTGGCCCGCTCGTCGAGCTCGGCGTAGGTGCGCTGCACCGGTCCGCCGACGGCGTTGGGTACGACGAGGGCGGTCCGGTCGGGGATGACGTCGACCACCGACTCGAACAGGTTCGCCAGATTCCAGCCCATCGAAGCCTCCCGGCCGTTCCCGCGGCCACGTCGGTCGAGGCGATCCGGAATCGTCGGACCGCCGTTGTGGCCGGCAGCCTAGTGACGCTCGGGCCGGCGTGACCCGGCGGGCGCGACGACGAACTCGTCGCTCCCTAGGATCGTCGGGATGTCCGAACGAGCCCCCATCGGCGTGCCCGCCCAGCTGTGGGCGGTCGTGTCACTCGCTGCGGGAGCGGTGCTCGCGGTGCTCGCGATCGGCCTCGCCTGGCGACACGCGGTCTACGTCCTGCTGACGTTGCTCGGTCTGGCGGTCGCGGTGGCCGGCGCATGGTGGCTCATCACCGAGCGCATGCCCCGCCGGCTGCTGGGTGTCGTCGGCCTGGCCCTCGGCGGGGCGCTCGTGGTGGTGGTCGTCGGGCAGGCCAGCCCCGCGGGGGACGACCCGGTGCTGCGGCTGGTGCTGCTCGGTGTCCTGGTGGCTGCCGCGGTGGGCTCCGCGAGGGCGGCGTTGAGCAGCCACCTGCACGAGTTCGATCGGCGGAGGCCGAGATCGGTCGTCGTGCCCCGCCGACCGGTGCTGATCTGCAACCCCTGGTCGGGGGGCGGGAAGGTCGAGCGGTTCGGCCTCGTCGAACTGGCCGAGTCGATGGACGTCGAGGTCGTGATGCTCGACGCCGGGCTCGACCTCGAGCAGCTGGCCCGTGACGCCGTCGCCCGGGGCGCCGACTGCCTGGGCATGGCCGGTGGTGACGGCTCCCAGGCACTGGTGGCGTCGATCGCCGTCGAGCACGACCTCCCGTTCGTGGTGGTGTCCGCCGGCACCCGCAACCACCTCGCCCTCGACCTGGGCCTGAACCGGGAGGATCCGCGCGAAGGACTCCGCGCCTTCCGCGACGGGATCGAGCGCCGGATCGACTACGCCACCGTCGGCGATCGGCTCTTCGTCAACAACGTGTCGCTCGGTGTGTACGCCACGATCGTCCAGCACGACGGCTACCGCGAGGCCAAGGCCGAGACCGCACTCCAGCTGCTCCCGGACATGCTGGGCCGGACCGAGGCCCCGTTCGACCTGGAGTTCCGGGAACCGGACGGGAACGAGGTCGACGGCGCCTTCCTCGTCCAGGTGTCGAACAACCCCTACGTGCTCGGCCCGACCCCCGACGTCGCCCAGCGCCGTCGCGTCGACACCGGCGCCCTGGGGGTCGTCGCCGTCACCGCGTCGACGGGCGCCGAGGCCGCGTCGGTCGTCGCGATGTCGGCCCTGGGCCAGCGACGCCGCAGCCGCCACTGGCACGAGTTCACCTGCCGCGAGTTCGAGGTCCGCTCGAGGAGCGGGACCGTCGCCGCCGGCGTCGACGGCGAGGCCCTGGAGCTCGAGGCGCCACTGCGGTTCCGGATCCACCCCAGGGGTCTCCGGCTGCTCGTCCCCGAGGGCAACCTCACCGAGGCGGAGCGACGGCGGGCCAGGGACGTGTCGGTGCGCGACCTCCTCCGGATCGCTCGCGGGGCCGACCCGCTCGTCGCGAGCGCCCGCTGACCGGCGGGCCCGGTCCCGCTCGCCGGAGGGCCTGGTCGGGCTCGGCGCTCAGGCCGGGCGGCCGGGGTCGGACGTGACGTCGGTGCCCACCACCGTGAGGTGGACCGTCACCCGGTCGCCGTCGTCGATCCCCTCGGCGCGTCGAACCGCCTTCTTGACCGGCAGGATGAACGTGCCGCGCTTGGTGTCCGGGAAGACCGACGTGGACCACCGGGTCGACCCGATGCGCACGGCGACGCGCAACGAACCGAAGCCGTTGGTCTCGTGGCCGTGGCGCTCGTCGAGGTCATCGGCGAGCTCCTCGGGGAGGCTGACGAAGAACCACGCGGCGGGCCCGTCGTGCTCCCACAGCTCGGCGGTGAACTCGTGCTCCGGCTCGGATCGACCCATGGCCCCGGTGTAGCCCACCGGCGACGGGGTCGCACCCGGGAGCGGGCGCCGGTCAGGTGTCGGCGGCGGCCTTGGATCGGAACCACGACCGCTTGGCGCGCGGAGCCCGGGGGAGGTCGGCGCATCGGCAGCGGTCGGCGGGGGCGACGTCGGCGAGCACCTGCTCGACGTGGGCGCCGCAGCCCTTGAAGGTCGGTCGGTCACAGGATGGGCACGTGGCTCGTCTGCACATACCCCCCAGGGTATACAGGAGCGGGCCACGGCGCAACCACCCGGAACGGTCCGAGGAGCCGCGGGGCTCGCGTCGGCGGTGTCCCGGCGAGACCAGGGCAGCACCATCTACGGTTCGGTGCGGGACCGGGCGTCAGCCGGTCGAGGGGGAGCACGCCATGGGCATCGGACCATCCGACGTCGCGTTGACGGGCAGGGTCGCCGTCGTGACCGGAGGCGGGGCCGGCATCGGACGAGGCATCGCCGCCGGCCTGGCGGCGTTCGGCGCGTCGGTCGCCATCTGGGAGCGCGATGCCGACTCCTGCGCGTCCGCCGCCGAGGAGATCGGCGCCCTCGGCATCACCACGGACGTCCGCGAGAGCGGGGAGGTGGACGCCGCGCTGGCCCGCACGGTCGCCGACCTGGGCCCCGTCACCATCCTGGTCAACAACGCCGGCGGCGTGTTCGCCTCGCCCCTGCTCGACACGACCGAGAACGGCTGGGACGCCCTCTACCGGGCGAACCTGCGCCACGTGCTGTTGTGCACCCAGCGGGTGGCTCGGGGCCTGGTCGACGCGGGCCTCCCCGGCAGCGTGATCAACGTGACCTCGATCGAGGGGGTCCGCGCCGCCCCCCTCTACGCCGCCTACGCCGCGGCGAAGGCGGGCGTCATCAACTACACGAAGACCGCCGCGCTCGAGCTCGCCCCCCACGGCATCCGGGTGAACGCCCTGGCCCCGGACATCACCCTCACCGAGGGGATCCTCGGCCTGGCGCCCGCGGGGATGCAGGCGACGTTCGGCCACACGGTCCCGATGGGTCGGGCCGGCCACGTCGACGAGATGGCCGGGGCCGCCGTCTTCCTGGCCTCCGACCTCGCCAGCTACATCACCGGACAGACCATCCACGTCGACGGCGGCACCGACGCCGCCAGCGGCTGGTACCACCACCCCGACACCGGGGAGTACGTGCTCGGCCCCCCGCACTGACCGGGGCGCCGCCGATCAGGGAAGGTGCATCGGGAGGTCGAAGAGGGGGAACAACGTCGCCGTGTCGAGGAAGAAGTGGAGCTCCCCGATCGCGTCCCCGTCGAACTCGACGACCTGGAGCGCCCACGGCGAGTGCCCGCCGTCGGGGTCGACCCGGTACTGGCCGAAGGCGGGCCGGCCGTTGGCGCGGGTGGGCACCACGCGAGACCCCTCGCAGCCGATGCCTGCGCCGAGCATCCACGCCCCGATGTCGCCGGCGCCCTGCAGCCACATCTCGTAGGGCGGCATCGACTGGATGGCGTCGTGGCGGAGCAGCGCGACGAGCGCCTCGATGTCGTAGCGCTCGAACGCGTCGACGTAGCGTTCGAGGACCTCGTCGCGGACCGCGTCGTCGGTCGGGCGGAGCGGGGCGGTGTCGACGGTCGCCAGGGTTGACCGCGCCCGTTGGAGCGCGCTGTTGATCGCCGCGGTGGTGGTGTCGAGCAGCTCGGCCACCTCGGCGGCGGGCCACCGCAGCACCTCGCACAGGATCAACGCCGCCCGCTGGCGGGCGGGGAGGTGTTGCAGGGCGGTCACGAAGGCCAACCGGATCGACTCGCGGGCCTCGGCCACCTCGGCCGGATCGGCGTTGACCGGCAGGACCCGGTCGTCGGCCACGGGGGTCACCCAGAGGCTCTCGGGCCCCACGGCGTCGAGGTACCGAGGGTCGGGCGGTCGCGCCGGGCCGAGCTCCATCGGCCGGGCGCGGCGCTGCGGGCTCTTGTGCATGTCGAGGCACACGTTGGTGGCGCCCGCCACGCCCGCAGCATCGTCTCCTGGACGGCGTCCTCGGCCTCGGCGGCCGACCCCAGCATCCGGTAGCAGTAGCCGGTCAGCTCCCGGCGGTGCAGCTCGGCGGCGGCCGGATCGAGGCCGGTGCTCGTGGTCGTCATGGCGCCCATGCTACGAACCCGGGTCCGGGCTCGCCGGAGGACCGGCGAGGGCGGTCGTGGGCGGGTCGGCGAGCAGCACCCGGTCGAGCCCGGACAGCTCGAGGAGCTCGACCAGGTCGGCTCCGGCGTCGTGCACGACGAAGCGGCAGCCGAGGGTCTGCGCGGCGCGTTGGAGGTGGCACAGCAGATCCACGTGGGAGAGATCCGGTCGGGTCATCGGCGTGGCCGGAGGCGTCGGCGGGGCGCGTCGTCAACCGGACACGACCCGGAAGCGGACCCCGGTCGGGTCGGCGGCCTCGGCGAGGCGCCCGTACGGGGTGTCGGCGGCCGGGGCCTCGACGGTGCCGCCGAGCCCGGGGATCCGAATCAGCGCGGCGTCGACGTCGGTGACGCGGAAGTAGATCGCCCATCGGGCCGGCGAACCAGGGGGCAGGTCGGAGCGGTCCATGATCCCGGCCAGCGTCTCGCCGTCCCACTCCGCCCCGGTGTAGCGGAAGTCGTCGGTGTCGCTCATGGTGGTCGTCGTCCATCCGACGGCGTCGCGGTAGAAGGCGATCGCCTCGGCGTAGGCCGGCGTGTGGAGCTCGAAGTGCGACGGGGTGCCCGGCTCGTCGAAGGTGCGGAAGCCTTCGTGCTCGCCGGGCTCCCAGAACCCGACGCCGCCTGCGGCGGGATGGTCGATCACGACCATCGTCCCGAGCTCGCCGACGCGCTGGGGACCGGCGCTGACGGTCGCACCATGCGCCGTCACGGCCTGCACGGTGGCGGCGGCGTCGCTCGTGGCGAGGTAGACGGACCACGCGTCGGGCGCCCCCCAGCTGGGGTCGTTGGCCATCATCCCGGCCACCCACTCGCCGTCGTGGCGGAAGTTGGTGTAGCCGCCGAACTCGGGGTTCGGTTCGTCGGCGGTCCAGCCGAGGAGGTCGCCGTAGAAGGCCACGGCGGCGTCGACGTCGGAGGTGAACAGGTCGATCCAGCAGGGCGCCCCGGTGGGGGCGTGGTCTCGGGCGGTCATCGGGGCCTCCGGGGTCGGACGGTCGGGTGTCGGTGATGGAGACGACGGTCCGGGCCCGAACTCATCGGTCGCCGGTCCCCGGAGGTGCCTCGCCCCAGCGGTTCCACGACGTGACGGACTCGACGGGCGGGCGGGCGGCGGGGTGGAAGTCGCCGCCGGTGGTGTGGGCCACCGGGAACAGCGCCACCTGGGTGACGTGGTCGGGGATGCCCAGCAGCTCCGCGGCCTCCTGCTCGCGGAAGAGGTGCAGGGTCGTCCACACCGACCCGAGGCCGCGGGAGCGCAACGCCAACAGGAAGCTCCACGCCGCGGGGAGGATCGAGCCGTAGGCCGAGGCGGCGATCGGGTTGGCCGCCCCGTCGAAGCGACGTTCGATGCACGGGATCACGTGGACCGGGACGCGGTGCAGGGTCTCGGTGAGCGCCAGCGCGCTCTCGTACACCCGCCGGGTCTGGGGATCGGTCTCGGTCTCGGCGGCCCGGGCGAGGTAGTCGGCCCCGCTGGCGCGGTAGAGGTCGGCCAGCGCGGCGCGCCGATCGGGATCGGTGACCACCACCCATCGCCAGTTGCGGTCGTTGCTCGCCGTGGGGGCCTGGGTGGCGATGCGCAGGCAGTCGAGGAGCACCGCCGGGTCGACGGGCCGGTCGAGGTCGAGTCGGCGGCGCACCGCCCGGGTGGTGGTGAGCAGGTGGTCGGTGGCCTCGGTGTCCATCTCGATCTCCATGCGGCGAGCCTGCCCGGGGCGGCCGATCGGGGCAACCACTAGATTCGTGACGCCGCTGTTCGAACCGCTGACCGCCGCTGTCGCGAGTCCCGCGGACGGGCGCGTGGCGAGGCCGTAGAACGGAGGGTACGTGACCATCGGGATCGTGTCGTGGGGGGTGTACCTCCCGTACTGGCGTCTCCGGCGCTCCGCCATCGGCGAGGCGCTCGGCGGGCCGGCCGGTCGGGGCACCCGGCGGGTCGCCTCCTACGACGAGGACACCACGACGATGGGCGTCGAGGCCGCCCGCCGGGCGCTCGCCTCCGTCGACGGGGCCCGGATCGGTGACCTCGTGTTCTCCACGCCCGCCCCGGCCTACCTCGACAAGAGCAACGCCGCCGCGGTGCACGCCGCCCTCGCCCTCGACGACGCGGTCGGCAGCTACGACGCCGTCGGTTCGGTGCGGGCCGCGGTCGGGGCGTGGCGCAGCGCCGAGGCGCTCGCCGGGGACGACCTCACCCTCGCCGTGCTGTCGGACCTGCGCAGCGGGCCGGCCGGGGGCCCCGACGAGCGCGACGCCGGCGACGGTGCCGTGGCGCTGGTGTTCGGCGACGACCGCTCCCGCTCGGTGGCGGCCACCGTCGTCGGTCGGGGGCGGGCCAGCGCCGAGTTCCTGGATCGTTGGCGCTTGCCCGGCGAGGACGACTCCCGCACCTGGGAGGACCGCTTCGGCCAGGAGGTCTACGGCCCGCTCGTCGAGGCGGCCTTCGCCGACGCCGTCAAGCAGGCCGGCGTGGTCCCCGAGGCGGTGGACCACCTGGTGGTGGCCGGTCTGAACGCCCGGGCGGTGGCGGCGGCGCGCACGTCGCTCGGCGTGCGGGCCGAGGCGGTGGTGCCCGATCGGGCGGTCACCGCCGGCAACCTCGGGGCGGCCCAGGCGGGGTTCCTGCTCGCCGACGTGCTCGACCGGGCCCGGCCCGGCGAGGTGGTCGTCGTGGTCGTCGTCGCCGACGGCGCCGACGCGGTGGTGCTCGAGATCGCCGACGGCATCGACGAGATCCGAGCGGCACGCACGCGCTCGGGCCTGCGCACCGTCGACGAGCTCGTCGGTCTCGGCCGCGACGACCTCCCCTACGCCCGCTTCCTGACCTGGCGGGGCCGGCTGCGCCGCGAACCGGCCCGGCGCCCCGACCCGGAGCGGCCGGGGGCCCCCGCCACCTGGCGGTCGGGGCCGTGGAAGAACCGCTTCGCGGCCAGCCGGTGCGAGGCGTGCGGGTTCCGGCACCTGCCGCCCACGCGGGTGTGCCTGGCGTGCCACGCCGTCGACCGGATGCGCCTCGAGCGACTCGCCGACACGCCGGGGAGGGTGGCGACGTTCACCATCGACCACCTCGCCTACTCCCTGTCACCGCCCGTCGTCGGCGCCGTCGTCGACTTCGAGGGCGGTGGGCGGTACCGCTGCGAGATGACCGACGTCGACCCCGATGCAGTGGCGATCGGGATCCCCGTGGAGATGGTCTTCCGTCGGCTCCACACCGCCCAGGGCGTGCACAACTACTTCTGGAAGGCCCGTCCGGTCGACACCGGGCCGGCCGCCGCCGACGACGAGGGGAGCGGGCGATGACGAGTCACGGCATCCGTGATCGAGTGGCGATCGTGGGGATGGGGTGCACCCCGTTCGGGGAGCGGTGGGACAAGGGCGTCGACGACCTGCTCACCGACGCCGCCGTCGAGGCGCTCGCCTCGGCCGGCGTCGGGCTCGACGAGGTCGACGCGTTCTGGCTCGGCACGATGGGTTCGGGGGTGTCGGGGGTGACCCTGTCCAAGCCCCTCAAGATCGACTACAAGCCGGTCTCCCGGCTCGAGAACTTCTGCGCCACCGGCTCCGAGGCGTTCCGCAACGCCTGCTACGCGGTGGCCTCCGGGGCCTACGACCTGGCCATGGCGATCGGTGTCGAGAAGCTGAAGGACACCGGCTACTCGGGACTGACCGGGGTGCGCCCCGTGGGCGACGGCACCGACGCCGCCCTGTCCTCCCCGGCCGCCTTCTCGTTCCTCGCCCCCGCCTACGCCCAGAAGTACGGCGTCGACCCGGCGGAGATGAAGGAGGTGATGACCCGCATCGCGTGGAAGAACCACCGCAACGGTGCGCTCAACCCCCGGGCCCAGTTCCGCAAGGAGGTCTCGATGGAGACCATCGCCCGGTCGCCGCTGGTGGCCGGCCAGCTGGGGGTGTTCGACTGCAGCGGGGTGAGCGACGGTTCGGCGGCCGCGATCCTGTGCCGCGCCGAGGACGCCCACCGCTACACCGACCACCCGCTGTACGTGAAGGCCCTCAGCTTCGTGGCCGGGCCCGGTGGGGGAGCGATCGACCCCGACTACGACTACACCACCTTCCCCGAGGTCGTGCGCTCGGCCGAGGACGCCTACCGCCAGGCGGGGGTGACCGACCCGCGCGCCCAGCTCGCGATGGCCGAGGTGCACGACTGCTTCACCCCCACCGAGTTGGTCCTCATGGAGGACCTCGGGTTCTCCGAGCGGGGGACGGGGTGGAAGGACGTGCTCGCCGGCTCGTTCGACCGCGACGGCGACCTGCCCGTCAACCCCGACGGCGGGCTGAAGAGCTTCGGGCACCCGATCGGGGCGTCCGGGCTGCGGATGCTGTTCGAGTGCTGGCTCCAGCTCCGCGGTGAGGCCCCCCCGGAGCGCCAGGTCGCCACGGTGGCCGCCGGCCGGTCGCTCGGTCTCACCCACAACCTCGGCGGGGCGCCCGGTGAGTGCGTGAGCTTCGTGTCCGTCGTCGGGACCGAGCGCGATGGCTGAGCGCTCCGAAGCCGGCGGGACCGACGGGACCGGTCGGGGCTCGGGCGTCGAGCCCGTCGAGTTCGATCCGTTCTCCGACGTCTTCTTCGACGACCCGCTCGAGATGTACGCCCGTCTCCGCGACGAGGCGCCGGTGTACCACAGCGAGCGCTACGGGTTCTACGCCCTGTCGAGGTTCGACGACGTGTGCGAGGCGCACCGCGACTGGCCCACCTTCTCGAGTGCCTTCGGCACCGACCTCAACTTCCTCACGCAGCACTCCCGCGAGGCCGTCCCGCCGATGATCCTGTTCATGGATCCTCCCGAGCACGACCGGCTGCGGGCTCTCGTGAGCCGGGTGTTCACCCCGCGGGCCATGACCGAGCTCGGGCCCATGATCGCCGAGGTGATCGCCGGGTTCGCCGAGGCGCTCGACGGGCGGGACGCCTTCGACGCCGTGGCCGAGTTCTCGGCGTTGTTCCCCGTGGAGATCATCTCGCGCATGCTCGGCGTCCCGGCCGGGGACCGACAGATGATCCGGGAGTCCCTCGACCTGTCGCTGCACCGCGAGCCAGGTGAGATGCGCCCCTCGGCGGAGGGCACCGCGGCGGCGATCGCCATGGGCACCTACTTCTACGAGCTCACCGTCGAGAAGCGGCGCCATCCCGGCGACGACATGATCAGCCGACTCACGACGGTTGAGGTCGAACGGGGCGACGGCTCCGCGACCGGCCTCGACGACGTCGAGATCGCCGGGTTCGCCAGCCTCCTCGGAGGGGCGGGGGCCGAGACGGTCACCAAGTTGGTCGGCAACGCCGTCGTGCTCTTCGCCCGCAACCCCGAGCAGTGGACCAAGGTCCTCGACGACACGGATCGCATCCCGGCGGCGGTGGAGGAGATCCTGCGCTACCACCCGCCGTCGCAGTACCAGGGGCGCTACACGCTGGTCGACACCGAGCGGCACGGGGTCACCATCCCGGCCGGAGAGCCGGTGCTCCTGGTGACCGGGGCCGCCACCCACGATCCGCGGGCCTACGACGAACCGGACCGCTTCGACATCGACCGTCCGCCCAGCTTGTCGCTGGGGTTCGGCTACGGCATCCACAGCTGCCTCGGGGCGGCGCTGGCCCGCACCGAGTCCCGCCTGGCCATCGCCGAGATCGCTCGGCGCTGGCCCCGCCACGAGGTCGACGAGGACGGGCTGCGCCGCGTGCACATGTCGAACGTGGCGGGTTACTCGAACGTGCCGGTCCTCGTCACCGGGTGAGCGGCCGCAGGTCGGGCGTCCGGGTCAGCCGGTCGTGTCCGGGACGATCAGCAGCTTCCCCGTCGCGGTCCGACCGGCGAGGGCGCGCAGCGCGTCGGCGGCCTCGGTGAGCGGGTAGCGCCCGCCGATGTGGGGCGCCACGACGCCTCGGGCCAACAGGTCCTCGAGGGCGTCGGTGCCCGCGGCCACCAGGTCGGGCCGGTGCGTGGCGAACCCGCCGAACTCGAAGGCCGCGACGGTGACGCCCTTCAACAGGACCAGGTTGAGGGGGATGGCGGGGATCTCACCGGACGCGAAGCCGACGCACACGAACCGTCCGCCCCAGCGCATGGCCCGCAGCAGCGGTTCGGAGAGCGCGCCGCCCACGGGGTCGACGACGACGTCGGCGCCCCCATCGGTGGCGGCGCGCACCGCCGCCTTGGGGTCCTCGATCGTGTGGTCGACCACCGCCGCCGCGCCCCGGGCCCGGCACAGCTCGGCCTTCTCGGCCCCACCCACGACGGCGACCACCTCCGCCCCGGCGGCGCGGGCCAGGTCGATCGTCGCCAGCCCCACACCGCCGGCTGCCCCGAGCACCGCCACCCGGTCGCCGGGGGCCACGCCGGCCACCGAGTGCAGGGCGTGGTAGGCGGTGGCGTAGGTGACGCCGAACGCGGCGGCCGTCTCGGTGGGCACGCCCGCGGGCACCCGCCGGAGCGCGGCGCGGGGGAGCACGGCCTGCTCGGCGAAGGCGCCGACCGCCGTGGTCCCGTAGACGAGGTCGCCCGGTCGCAGGTCGTCGACGCCCTCGCCGACGGCGAGCACCGCCCCGGCCAGCTCGCTGCCGGGGGTGAAGGGGGCCGGCACCGACATCTGGTAGCGGTCGGCGACGATCAGGACGTCCGGGAAGTTCGCTGCCGCGGCGTGGACCGTGACGACCACCTCGCCCGGCCCGGCGGTCGGGTCGGGGAGCTCGACGACCTCGAGGTCCTCGGGCGGCCCGTGGTGGACGCAGCGCAGGGCGCGCATCAGAGTGCGGCGGGGACGGGCACCCCGGTCAGTACTTGACGGCGACGTCGTTGGCGGGGTCCCAGTTGGGGTTCGCCCGCAGCAGGCTCTCCTGCACGTAGGACGCCACCATCCGACCGTCCTCGGTGAACACCTCGGCCCGCCCGTAGGCGCGACCCCGCCCGGTGTAGGTGCTCTCGTGGGCGAGCAGGTGCCACTCCGACGCCCGCACCGGTTCGTGGAAGGTGAGCGTGTGGGTCAGCACGCTGGTCGACACCGCCCGGTGGGCCATGGCCTGGCCGATGCCCTCGTGGGGACGCATGGCGGTGGCGATGAGGAACCCGTCGGTGGCGTAGGCCAGCAGCGCCTGGCCGATCACGCCGTCGTCGGGTGCTCCCGCGGCCCGGGTCCACACGTCGAGCCGGGCGGGGCCGACGAGCGTCGGGTCCATGATGTCGACGCCGCCGACGGTGCGGATCTCCCACCAGCCCTCGCCGTGCGCCGAGGCGGGCGAGGCCTCGGGGCCGTCGACGTCGGGCATGGGGTCGGCGTGGCGCACGAGGTCGGCCTCCTCGATGCTGGTCAGCACGAGCGATCGGCTGACGGTGCGCTCCCCCTGGGAGACCGTCACCGTGGAGCTGCCGATCGCCCGCCCGTCGTTGAGCGCCTCGACGGCGATCTCGAGGTCGGCGTCGAGTCGGCCCCCGCGGGCGAAGACCGTGTGGAGCGAGCGCACGTCCTTGCCGCCCGCGGAGCGGCTGGCGGCCATGATCACCTGGGCGAGGATCTGCCCGCCGAACACCACCTGCCCCGGCGAGTCCATGTTCCGGGCCCGGTAGCGGTCGTCGCCGACCACCTCGAGGTCGAGGGCCGCCAGCGCGTCGTCGATGGCGGCCATCAGACGACCCCGGCCCGTCGGCGGGGTGCGCCCCCGTGTGGTTGCCGGTGTGCCATGTCGTCCCCCTCGTGGCGATGCGTTCCCGGTCCCGGGTCGGGACCCCGGCCGGTCGACTGCCGGTGCCGGCCGGCCCGTGACGTGCGAGACTAACAGGCGTGTCAGTTTCCACCGCCGAGGTCGACGAGGCCGTCCTGGCCCACTTCGCCGAGCACGGTTGGGCGGTGCTCCCCGACGTGCTCGGACCCGACGAGGTGGCCGCGGCGCGTGCCGCGCTGGAGCGGGCCGCCGACGCCTCGGAGGCCAAGGGCGTACCGACCCGGATGGAGTTCCTCGACCCCGGCGGGCGCAACATCCGGGTCTACGACCTCCTCGAGCACGACCCGGTCTTCGTCGACCTCGTCGTGCACCCGGCGGTCCTGCCCCTCGTGGCGGCGGTCCTGCACGGCGACGTGGCGGTGTCGAACTTCACGGCCAACACGGCCCTGCCCGGGAGCCGGTCGATGAACCCCCACAACGACCAGTCGACCGTCATGCCCGAGCCGTGGACCACGTGCTACGCCCTCAACGCCATCTGGTGCCTCGACGACACCGACGAGGGAAACGGCGCCACCCGCTACCTGCCGGGCAGCCATCGCTACACCTGCTTCGCCGAGGTCCCCGACGACCCGACCGACGGGATGCGGTCGTTCGAGGCCCGGGCGGGATCGGTGATCCTCATGGACGGGCGCATCTGGCACACCAGCGGGGCGAACACCTCGACCGACCGTGAGCGAGCGCTGCTGTTCGCGTTCTACACCCGGTCGTTCCTGCGCCACCAGACCAACTGGAACCGGTCGCTCTCCCGCGAGACCCGGCGTTCCCTCACGCCGGAGCTGCGCGAGATGCTGGGCCTGGGGGCCGGCAACATGGCCCTCGGCGCCTACCTGGCCGACCTCTGACGGCGTGGGCCGCACGGTTCGCCCCGGCCGGTCCGACGGCGTCGTCCCCCGGGGGCGGCGCTGACGATGCGCGCCACCCGACGGGAGGGACATGCCGCCCGCTATCGCCGCCCGGGCGGGCCGTGGGACGTCGGGACCCTCGACGCCCTCACCCGGGCCGGCCGGAGCGGGGGCCTGTCGGTGGTCGACGGCGCCGAGCGTCTCGATGCCCCCGCGCTCGACCTCCGGGTCGCGTCGCTGGCCGGCGGGCTGCGCCGCCTCGGGGTCCGCCGCGGCGCGGTCGTCGCCTGGCAGCTCCCCAACTGGTGGGAGACGGTCGTGCTCTACCGGGCGTGCTGGCGGTTGGGCGCAGTGGCCGCCCCCCTGCACCACCAGGCGGGCGGCGACGAGGTGGCGCGTATGGTCGAGGTGCTCCGCCCGGCGGTCACGTTCTCCGGCCCCGGCCTCCCCCTCGCCGAGGTCACGCCTTCGACACCGGTGCGCGGCGCCGGCTCCCGGTCGGGTCTCGCCGGTCTCCCCGCCGGTCCGCCCGTCGATGTCTCACCGGCGCGGGGGGCCGACGTCGCCCTCGTGCTGTTCACCTCCGGGTCGACCGGCGAGCCCAAGGGCGTGCTGCACACACACCGCGGCCTGGCCGCCAAGATGGTCCAGATGGTGGGGGTCCACGGACTCGGCCCCCGGGACGTGAGCCTCATGCCGTTGCCGATGGCCCACGTGTCGGGTCTGCTCAACGGCCTGCTCGTCCCGGCGGCGGCGGGGATGACGACCGTCCTCATGGAGCGCTGGGACCCGTCGGTCGGGCTGGCCCGGATCGAGGGCGAGGGGGTGAGCTTCATGGTGGGACCGCCCACCCTGTTCGACGGGCTGATGGCCACCGACGGCTTCACCCCGGAGCGGGTCGGGTCGCTCCGGCTCCTCTCCACCGGCGCCATGGGTGTGTCGACGGCGTTCGTCACCGAGGCCTCAGCGCGCCTCGGGGCGCGGGTGAAACGCACCTACGGCGCCACCGAGATCCCCACCATCACCACCAGCGAGGCCGACGACCCGCTCGACAAGGGCCGGGACACCGACGGTCACGCCCTGGGCGACGGCGTGGTGCGCACGGTCGACCCGGCCACGGGCCGTGACGTCGACCCGGGCGCGGTGGGCGAGGTCTGGTTCCGGGGGCCAGAGATGTTCGCCGGCTATCTGGATGTCGAGGCGACCCGCAGGGCGGTGACCCGGGGGTGGTTCCGCACCGGCGACCTCGGCCGGCTCGACGAGGGTTGGCTGCGGATCGTGGGGCGCCTCAAGGACGTGATCATCCGTGGCGGCGAGAACATCTCGCCGGCCGAGGTCGAACGGGTCCTCGTCGAGCACCCGTCGGTGCGCCAGGCGGTGGTGGTCGGCTACCCCGACGACCGGGTGGGGGAGCGGGTGGCGGCGTTCGTGGTGAGCGACGACGACTTCGACCTCGGCTCGTGCCGGGAGTGGTTCGCCGACCGGCGGGTGGCCCGATTCAAGGTTCCCGAGCGGGTCGTCCGCCTGCCGAGCATCCCCCTGCTGCCGGCCGGCAAGCCCGACCTGGCCCGACTCCGCCGCCAGGCGGTGGCATCCTCGTGACCCGGGCCGTCCCGCCCGAGGCCGCCCCCGGGGAGGACCGGTGGACCTGACGCTGAGCGATGCCGAGCTGGCCTTCCGCGATGAGGCGCGGGCCTGGCTCGACGCCAACGTCGAGCCCACGCCCACCTTCGACTCCTTCGACGAGGAGTTCGAGTGGGAGCGGCGCTGGCAGGCCCGACTGGCCCGCGACCGGTGGGTCGGCATCCACTGGCCCCGCGCCTACGGCGGCCGAGACGCCACCCCGGTGGAGGTGGCGATCTTCAACATGGAGTACGCCCGGTCGAAGGCTCCCCAGCCCGTGAACCGCACCGGGGTCAACCTCACCGGGCCCACCCTGCTGGCCCACGGAAGCGACGAGCAGAAGGCCCGGTGGCTCCCCGGGATCCTGAACGCCGACGAGATCTGGTGCCAGCTCTTCAGCGAGCCGGGGGCGGGGTCGGACCTGGCCGGGCTCACCACCCGGGCCACCGACGTCGGCGACGGCTGGGTGGTCGACGGCCAGAAGGTCTGGACGAGCTACGCCCAGCACTCCCGGTGGGGCATCGCCCTCGTCCGCACCAACCCCGACGCGCCCCGCCACCGCGGCATCTCCTACCTGGTGATCGACATGCACGCGCCGGGCATCGACGTGCGGCCGCTGGTCACGATGACCACCGAGGCCGAGTTCAACGAGGTGTTCCTCGACTCGGTCTTCGTGCCCCGCGACCACCTGGTGGGCGCCCTCGACGGGGGGTGGGCGGTCGCCAACACCACCCTCGCCCACGAGCGGGGCACCACGTTCCCGTTCAAGGAACAGGTCGTGCACGAGGTGTACCTCGACGAGCTCGTGGCGCTCGCCGACGCCAACGGCACCCTCGACGACCCGTTGGTGGCCGACCGGTTGGTCGACGCCTACGTGCACCTGCGGGTGCTGCGGCTGCACAACTGGCGGACGATGACCCGCCTCGCCGCCGGCGAGGAGCCCGGGCCCGAGTCGAGCGTCGCCAAGCTGGCCTGGACCGACATGACCCTGCTGTTGTCCGACGTCGCCCTCGACGTGGTCGGCCCGGCCTCGCCGCTGTGGGGGGCGGCCGGCGACAACCCTGCCGCCGGGCGGTGGCAGCGGCAGTGGCTGTGGAGCAAGGCGTCCTCGATCGCCGGGGGGACCTCGGAGGTGCAGCGCACGATCGTCGGCGAGCGGATGCTCGGCCTGCCCCGCTGAGCGGCGCCACCGGACCGCACCGCGCCGGCCGTTCAGACGATGCGGCTGGTGCGCCCCTCCCACCACGGATCGCGCAGGCGCCGCTTGAAGAGCTTCCCGCTCGGGTCGCGGGGCATCGCCTCGGTGGCCTCGATCGACCGGGGGCACTTGTAGGACGCCAGGCGCTCCCGACACCAGGCCAGCAGCTCGGCCTCGGGAACCGGTGTCGCCGGGTCGGCGAGCTGCACGACGGCGTGGACCGCCTCGCCCATCTCGTCGTCGGGGATGCCGAACACGGCCACGTCGACCACGGCCGGGTGCAGGGCCAGGACGTCCTCGGCCTCGCGGGGATAGATGTTCACCCCTCCCGACACGATCATGTCGGCCGACCGGTCGGTGAGGTACAGGTAGCCGTCGGCGTCGACGTAGCCGACGTCGCCGAGGGTGCGCCACCCGTGCTCGTTGGTCATGGCGGCCGTCTTGTCCGGGTCGTTGTGGTACTCGAAGTCACGACCCCCGGCCGCGAACCAGATGGTGCCGGCCTCGCCGACGCCCAGCTCCCGGCCGTCGGCGTCGAGCACGTGCAGCTCGGCGTTGGGTCGGCCGACGGAGCCGGGATGGGCCAACCACTCGTCGGGACCGATGAAGCTGCCCCCGATGTCCTCGGTGCCGGCGTAGTACTCGTAGAGGATCGGCCCCCACCACTGCATCATCGCCTGCTTCACGGCCACCGGGCACGGGGCGGCGGCGTGGAGCACCATCCGCAACGACGACACGTCGGCGCCGGCGCGGACGTCGTCGGGAAGGCGCAGCAGCCGCGTGAACATGGTCGGCACGAACTGGGCGTGGGTGACCCGGTGACGCTCGATGGCGTCGAGGCAGGCGGCGGCGTCGAAGGCCTCCATCACGACCGCGGTGGCCCCGGAGCGGTGGCAGCCCATCGTGTAGACGAGCGGGGCGGCGTGGTAGAGCGGCGCCGGGGTCAGGTAGACGGCGTCGTCGCCGAGGGCGAGGGCGATGCCCTCGGCGATGGCCACCGCGGGGGACGCCGGGTCGCCGGGGGCGACCGGCACCAGCGGCTTGTTCACGCCCTTCGGACGCCCGGTGGTGCCCGACGAGTAGAGCATCTCGCGACCCTCGGCCTCGTCGGCGATCGGTCCCGGCGGCGCACTCGCCAATGCCCGGGCGTAGTCGACGAACCCGTCGAGCCCCGGACCGCCGGGCGGCTCCACCACGATGCGCAGACCGACGCGGGACAGGTCGAGGCCGGCGACGACGTCGGCGAGGTCGGCCGACACGACGAAGGCGGTGGCCTCGCAGTCGTCGAGGATGTGTTGCACCTCGTCGGCGCGCAGGTGGCTGTTGAGCGCCGTGTAGCGCAGGCCGGCCCGCTGTGCCGCCCACGCCACCTCGAGGAACGCCGAGCTGTTGCGCATCATCAGCGCGACGTGCCCGCCGATGCCCAGACCGGCGTCGCGCAGCACGTGGGCCATCCGGCTCGACCGGTCGTCGAGCTCCGCGTACGAGGTGATCTCGCCCGATCCGGCCATGATCACGGCCGGGCGGTCGGGGTGCAGGGCGACCTGGTGCTGCAGGCTGCGTTCGAACGCCACGGCCGCCCCCGTCTCAGCGCCCGGTGAAGGCGGCCGGTCGCTTCTCCATGAAGGCGGCGGCGCCTTCGCGGGCGTCGTCGCTCTGGAACACCCTGCTCATCTCCTCGGGCGTCGCCCTCCCCGCGTCGGGGCCCCTGGTGACCGCGTCACGCATCAGCTTCTTCGTGAGCTGCACGCCGAGGGGCCCGTTGGCGGCGATCTCGTCGGCCAGGGCCCGCGCCGCGGCCATGAGCCCGTCGAGGGCGACCACCTCGTTGACCAGGCCGATCTCCGCGGCCTTGGGGGCCAGGATGAGCCGACCGGTCAGCCCCATCTCCAACGCCAGCGCGAGGGGGATGCGGGTGGAGAGCATGGTGCCGCCGCCCGCCGCGTACAGGCCCCGCTTCACCTCGGGGAGCCCGAAGCGGGCATGGTCGGCGGCCACGGCGAGGTCGCAGGCCATGACGAGCTCCAGCCCGCCGCCGACGGCAGCGCCGTTGACCGCCGCCACGAGGGGCTTCGGGTAGTCGCCGGACATGAACATCCCGAAGGCCTCGGCCCCCGGGCGCGGTCCGTCGGAGCCGGCGTTCACCTCGCCGAGCGAGCTGAGGTCCATGCCGGCGCAGAAGTGGCGCTCGCCGGCGCCGGTCAACACCACCGCCCGGGCGTCGTCGTCGTCGAGGATCTCGGCGAGGGCGACCCCGAGCTCGTCCATGATGGCCGGGTTGAGCGAGTTGGCCGCCTCCGGACGATTGAGGGTGAGCACCTCGGTGTGGCCGTGGCGTTCGCGGGTGACGAGCATGGGATCTCCAGGGGGTGGGGGTCAGTAGGGTTCGACGAAGACCTCGTCGCCGAGGTCGGCCAGGCCCGAGAACAGCTCGGTCGGGGGTCGACCGGTGTGGGGCCGTTCGGCACGGCTGGGCATGATGCCCTCCCGGTCGCGCAGCGCCGCCATCGACTCGCGGTGCCCCGAGTACCCGGGTGGTTGCCGCAGCATCCAGAGGATCCCCTCGGCGGCCACGGCGAGGTCGCAGGCCATGACGAGCTCCAGCCCGCCGCCGACGGCAGC